>NZ_JACJDY010000012.1:0-139673 GCF_014163785.1 Pseudoalteromonas sp. SR43-7
GCCTGAGCTTGAAGAAGAGCCCGAGCTTTACAATGAGCCTGAACTTGCAGAAGAGCCTGAGCTTGACGATGAGCCTGAACTTGCAGAAGAACCTGAGCTTAAAGAAGAATCTGAACTTATAGATGTAACGGTTGATGATTTTTCAGATACATCAGAGTCGCTTCTTGATCCTGAAGATGCGCTTGAAGAATATACAGATGATACTTTAAAGAGCGTTGATGAGCTTTTAAATGAGCTACAACAAGCGACGGATGATGACTATATAGAAACACCAGATTGGTCTTTAGATGAGCTTGACGACGATCTTGAAGAAATAGAAGTAGATCTTGGCGACGATCCGTTAGCGGGCGACGATGACTCAGATCTTACAAAAATTGAAGAGCAGCTTGATAGCGATCTTATAACGCCAAGTGAAGAGTTAGATGAATATCCTGAACTTGAATTAGATGATGATCATTCATTATTGGAGAATGAACCTTCGTTTGAGCCGCAAGAACCTAAAGAAGATACACCGAGTGAAGAAAATGCAGTAGCACTTAGCCAAACAGAGAAAGATCTCGCAAATGCGCTTTCTGAAAATGCTAACTTAGATAGCTTAGAAGATGATTTTGATAATGACTTCTCTGAATCAGAAGCTAAGGTTGAAGACGAGTCGTTTGATGATGATTTACTGCAAGAAATTAATGACGGAATTGATTCTGTTGAACCAGTTAGTATAGAAGAGGATACCAAACCTCTTAACCTTGATGAAGTTCAAGAAACACTAGAAAGTGAGTTGCCATTTACCCCCGAAGAATTACAAGGTGATGATTTAGACGGTGAGGCGCAGGGAGTCGCTTCCAGCCAAGCTGAGCAGGACTTATCAAATGCGCTTTCTGAAAATACTGATTTAGATAGTTTAGAAGACGATTTTGATGATGAAATTTTAATTGAAGACGATTTTTCTGACTTAGATGTCGAGTTTGACGAAGATATTTTAGAGCAAGCGCTAACTGATGAGTTATCAGACGAGCAGCAAGAGCAAACAAATGCAGAGCGCGAAGCACAGTTAACAAACTCAGATGAAGCAGGTAGCACTGATATTAGCTCTGACGATGAACTTGATGAAGAGTTTATGTCAAATTTGACGCAAACTGATTTTGATTCATTACTTAGTGAGTTAGCGGAGCCTGAAGAATTAAGTGCTGAGGATAGCAGTGAATTTGATGTCGACTTTGACAGCTTGCTAAAAGAAGACTTAGAGGAAGATGACTCATTAACTACAAAAGAGCCACTTGTTGAAAGTAGTGATATTGAGCAACTTGATAATGATGAATTTGTAGATATAGATTCATTATTAGAAGAAAGTGAAGAGGCTGAACTTGAACACGAACCTTACACCGACGTTAATATGGATGTCGGTTTGAGTGAGTTTGATGCATTACTTGCTGGTGATAACCCAACCGATGTTGATGCTGAAAGTGGTGGCTACTCAGCTAAACTAGATTTAGCGCGTGCTTATATTGAAATTGATGATTTTGATTCTGCGCTCAAGGTCATTGAGGATGTCATCAACAAAGGCCCAGAAGAAGTTCAAGAAGAGGCACTTAGTTTAAAAGCGAAACTAAAATAACAAATTGTTAAAAAAACCCTTAATTGGTTATTCTAATTAAGGGTTTTTTTATGGATGTTAGTTTAATTATAACAGGAAAAGCAACGCATTAATGAAGCGAATTTTATAGTATGTAATTGTTATAAAAGAATAATTTACATCGTAATTATTAAGTTATTTGATTCATTAAAATGATCATGTTTTTAATAAAAAGGGTATTACCGCACACCTCCTTTTATTGCGTCGAGAGATAGCATAAAATGCCGTGTTCATTAGCACAGTAGGTAAAGCAGTAATTATGCGAGTAGCACTTGGAGTTGAATACAACGGCGTACGCTATAGTGGGTGGCAACGTCAATCACATGTAAATAGCGTACAACAAGAAGTAGAAAAGGCATTGTCGCGTATTTGTAATCACCCAGTTGAAGTAGTATGTGCGGGGCGAACTGATGCGGGTGTGCACGGTACAGGTCAAATAATACATTTTGAAACTGAAGCTTCGCGTGACATGGTCGCATTTACAATGGGTATGAATACCTTATTGCCTAAAGATATTGCTATTCGCTTTGCACAACCAGTTGCTGTCGATTTTCATGCTCGTTTTAGTGCAACCGCTCGCCGATACCGCTATATTATTTATAACTCTCCTTTTCGAGGAGCAGTGTTAAGCGAAGGGGTTACGCATTTTCATCACCCATTAGATGAAGTTAAAATGCAGGAAGCCTGTCAGTATTTGATCGGGACACACGATTTTACATCTTTTCGAGCGATCCATTGTCAAGCGAATACACCGACTCGTACTATTCATCATTTATCGGTACAGCGCCAAGGGTGTTACGTTATTATTGATATTAAGGCGAATGCGTTCTTACATCACATGGTACGTAATATAACGGGGAGCTTGATGGATATTGGCATACATAAGCAACAGCCTATTTGGTTGAAAGAATTACTTGATTGTAAAGAGCGTGCTAAAGCAAGTGCTACAGCTAAAGCTGCAGGTTTATACTTGGTTGATGTCGATTATCCTGAAGAGTTTAATATTCCTAAAATGCCTTTAGGTCCATTGTTTTTACCTGACGCTGAAATTTAGTTATGGTTGTCGTTAGTGCTTTTTATGAACACTTTTAACTACTAAGACCAGTTTTTTATACCGCGTTAGTGTAATTCATGTTTTAATTGAAAAAATTTGTCTGCTAATTACTATTGGCAGGCTCGCGACACAGAACAGCATTAAGAGAGTTGCAAATGAGTTGGCTAGAAAAAATCTTACCTAAAACGACAAAATCATCAGGTCGTAAAGAAATCCCAGAAGGTGTTTGGGCTAAGTGCACATCGTGTGATTCAATTTTATATAAAGCTGAATTAGAAAAGTCATTAAACGTATGTCCTAAGTGTAACCATCATATGCGTGTTAGTGGCCGTAAGCGCCTGGAGCACTTTTTAGATGAAGGTGACCGTCAAGAGCTTGGCACACAACATGAGCCTAAAGACATTCTTAAGTTTAAAGATTCTAAAAAATACTCTGATCGTATCAGTGCAGCCCAAAAAGCAAGTGGTGAAAAAGATGCACTTGTAGCTATGAAAGGCCGATTAAAAGGTATTCCAGTTGCAGCAGTAGCATTTGAGTTCTCGTTTATGGGTGGTTCAATGGCTTCTGTTGTTGGCGCTCGCTTTGTTGATGCTGTTGATCAATGTTTAGAGCATAACATGCCGCTTATTTGTTTTTCTGCATCAGGCGGTGCACGCATGCAAGAAGCGCTTATGTCTCTTATGCAAATGGCTAAAACAAGTGCTGCACTTGCAAAAATGACTGAAAAAGGTCTTCCGTTTATTTCAGTCATGACTGACCCAACTATGGGTGGTGTATCTGCATCACTTGCTATGCTGGGCGATATTAACGTTGCGGAACCTAAAGCATTAATTGGTTTTGCGGGTCCTCGTGTTATTGAGCAAACTGTTCGCGAAACATTACCTGAAGGCTTTCAGCGTAGTGAATTTTTGCTTGAACACGGTGCAATTGACATGATTATTGACCGCCGTGAAATGCGCGATACCCTTGCACGCATTTTAGCTAAATTTATGAACTTGCCTTCTACGGAACAAGAGCATAGAGTAGCGTAAATTTCAGCTTTACTGATTACACGCTATGACAAAAAAAACTCCTAGCCAATCATCAAGCCTTGATGATTGGCTTTTTTATTTAGAAAGTGTTCACCCAGCTAACATTGCTATGGGCTTAGAACGAGTTGCTAATGTTGCTAACAATATTGGCCTGTTAAACACTCCAAGTAAAATTATTCTTATTGCCGGTACAAACGGTAAGGGCACCACAGCACGCTGCTTAGAGTCGCTATTGCTAGCGCAAGGTTTCAATGTGGGTACTTACGCATCTCCACATTTAATTCGTTATAACGAGCGTGTACGAGTTAATGGGGAAGAATTGGCAGACCAATTTCATATAGATGCTTTTCACCAGCTTGAGCAAGGCCGTAAAGACACTCCTCTGACTTATTTTGAATATGGTACTTTGGGTGCGTTGGCAATTTTTAAACGCTGTAACGTCGATTATGTATTGCTAGAGGTTGGTTTAGGTGGGCGCTTTGACGCCACAAATATAGTCACTCCCTTTGCAAGCGTGATCACGACTATAGACTTAGACCATAAAGAGTACTTGGGTGATACCCGTGAGTTAGTGGCTTATGATAAAGCCGGTATTTTTCGTGAAAATACTCCCGCTATTATAGGGGATTTAAATATTCCTCACACAATGACTGATTATGGTAAAGAAATTAATGCCAACATGACGCTGTCGGGCAGTGACTTTATTTTTAAAGAAAATGCTGAGAGCTTTAATTGGCAATATAAAGAACATAATCTTGAAATAGATAAGCCTGCAATACCGTGTCAAAATGCAGCTACCGCATTAACTACGCTAAGTGTTTTAAACTTATTACCTAGTGAATCAATTATACGAAGTTGTTTAGCTAATTTAGTTGTCGAAGGGCGATTTCAACAGTTAAGTATTGAGCCTTTAGTCTTTACCGATGTAGCACACAACCCTGAGTCGGCGCGTTATTTAGCCAATAAGTTATTAAGCTATAAAGATAAAGGCTTTAAAATTCATGCATTAGCCGCTATGCTTGCTGATAAAGATAAAGCGGGTGTATTTAAAGAAGTAAGTCACTTGGTCGATGAGTGGTCATTAGCGAGCTTAAGTGGCCCGCGAGGTGACACTGCAAGTAATTTACAAAATGCACTGCAGAAATTGTCTCATCATAATACTATTAATAGCTATGATAGTGTGGCACAAGCACTGAATGTAATTTTACCAGAACAACAAAGTGATACTATGTTGATTATATTTGGTTCATTTTTTACAGTTGCTGGCGCTATTAATTACTTTAAAAAATAGAGAGGATGTCGGTGAACTCAAGTTTTATTAATCGCTTAGTCGGAACAAGTATAGTGGTGATCGCAGCAATTGTGTTTATCCCTAATATACTCGATGGCGAAAAAGTGCATTATAAAGAAGGCTTTAAAGCGATCCCAGACCGCCCTGAGTTCAAAACAATCGATCTTCAAGAGTCAATTGATGAAAATATGGCTAATGCTGAGCCACTAAAGCAAGATGAAATTGAAGACATTCAAGCTGACGATGAAGCTTTTGAGCAGCAAAGCGCGAAGGATGAGAGTGATTACGCTGTGGAAGATAAAGTTGTTGAAGCAACTATAGAACCCAAAGCTACACCAATTACAAAAGCGCCTGTTCAAGCTAAGCCAGAGCCAATTGCACCACGTAAAAGTGATGAAAACCTAACGAGTATGGCCTATGTTATTCAATTAGGTAGTTTTTCACATGTTGCAAACGTTAAAGCATTACAGGCTAAATTAAAGGCTGAAGGGTTTAAAACGTTTACTAAACCGATTAAAACCCCAAATGGGACATTAACCAAAGTATTTGTTGGTCCTTCGCTTGATAAAAGTGAATTACAAAAGCAGCTCCCCCAGCTCAAAGAGCTTACTAAATTAAATGGTAAAGTTACGCAGTACGAAGTAACAAAATAATTTTAAAAAGGCTTGTATAACAAGCCTTTTTTTATTTATTTATATTTTTTTATCATTATCTTTATCTCACAATACCTAGACTAGAATGTTAATTTTTTGTATTAACTACAACCCAGTAATCTCCCGTTTAAACTTGCATACTAACGATGTTTGGGTATAGAATGCGCCCCAAATTAGCGACTAATTGGTTCTTATGATCTGGGTTGATTACGCCATTATTGGCATCATTGTATTGTCTACCATCATCGGTTTAATACGCGGCTTTGTAAAAGAAGCAATGTCATTAGCGGTATGGGCTGGCGCCTTTATCATCTCTAGCTTATTTTACCAATATTTAGCTTCCTTCCTAACAACCATTTCTGAACCCCTTTTAAGAAATGCGGCGGCCATCGCCATATTATTCTTTGTGACGCTACTGTTAGGCGGTTTACTAAACTACATTTTAGGTGAGCTCGTACATCGTACTGGTTTATCGGGTACCGACCGTGTCTTTGGCATAGTGTTTGGTGCTCTACGAGGCGTGTTGGTCGTGAGCGCGTTACTCTTCTTTCTTGATGCTTTTACTGGTGCACCCAATACGCACTGGTGGGGCAATTCTATTTTGATTCCAGAATTTGGCTTTGTTGTTGAATGGTTCTTTTCGTACCTAGAAAACAACTCGAGCTTTTTAAATTCAGTAAACCGTTAATCGGCGAGGATAAATTACATGTGTGGTATCGTTGGAATAGTCGGAACATCCCCTGTCAATCAGGCGATTTATGATGGCTTAACTGTTTTGCAGCACCGTGGTCAAGATGCCGCGGGTATCATTACCATTGAGAATAATACGTTCAGCTTACGCAAAGCAAATGGCTTAGTGAAAGATGCCTTTCACACTCGTCATATGAAACGACTACAAGGTACGATAGGTCTTGGCCATGTGCGCTATCCTACAGCAGGGTCTTCAAGCTCATCTGAAGCACAGCCTTTTTATGTTAACTCACCGTTTGGTATAGCGCTTGCCCATAATGGTAACCTTACTAATGCAGAAGCTTTAAAAGAGCAGTTATTCTCAGAAGCACGTCGTCATGTAAATACAACATCTGATTCAGAAATCTTACTCAACATCATGGCACATGAACTAAGTAAATCTGATAAGTTGCATTTAGACCCTGAAGATATATTTACTGCGGTAACCGAGGTAAATAATAAAGTAAGCGGTGGTTATGCAACAATTGCTATGATTATTGGTCACGGTATTGTTGCTTTTCGCGACCCGAATGGTATCCGTCCACTTGTATTTGGTAAACGTGAGACTGCAAAAGGCACTGAGTACATGTTCGCCTCTGAAAGCGTTGCGTTAAAACCGGACGGCTTTGAGTTTGTACGTGACGTAGCCCCTGGTGAAGCTATATATGTTACAGAAGAAGGTGAATTTCATTCACTTAGTTGTGCAGATAAAGCATCTTACTCGCCGTGTATTTTTGAATTTGTTTATTTTGCTCGACCTGATTCAACAATAGACCGTATGTCTGTTTATGCAACACGCGTAAACATGGGCACAAAACTAGGCGAAAAAATTGCACGCGAATGGGCTGATAAAGACATTGATGTAGTTATCCCAATCCCAGAAACTTCATGCGATGTAGCACTGGAAATTGCACGTGTGCTTGATTTACCGTATCGCCAAGGTTTTGTTAAAAACCGTTATATTGGTCGTACATTTATCATGCCTGGCCAAGAGATGCGTAAAAAATCAGTGCGTCAAAAGCTAAACGCAATTGATCGCGAGTTTAAAGGTAAAAACGTATTATTGGTTGATGACTCAATTGTTCGTGGTACAACATCAGCACAAATTGTTGAAATGGCTCGAGAGTCTGGTGCTAAAAATGTTTACTTTGCATCCGCAGCGCCTGAAATACGCTTCCCTAATGTGTACGGTATTGATATGCCTTCAGCAGCAGAGCTTATTGCTCACGGACGTGAAGTGGAAGATATTAATGCAAGTATTGGCTCTGACGGTTTAATCTTTCAATCGTTAAAAGATTTAATAGCTGCGGTTAGCCAAGAAAATCCTGAAATTACTAAGTTCGAAACCTCAGTATTTGATGGGCAATATATTACAGGCGATATTGATCAAAACTATTTAAACCGTATTGATGAGCTACGTAACGATTCAGCAAAAAGCACCCGCGAAAGTGCGATGTCTTCAAGTTTAGAGATTCACAACCAAGACGAAAACGAAGCTGATTAATAATTAGTTAATAAAAAGTCGTTACATAAAAAAAGGAGCTAATTAGCTCCTTTTTTGCGAAGGAAAGAAAGGGAACATTTCTATCAAACACGACTCTTTATTAGCTAAACTTTATTAAGTAAACATTGGACTAACAATCCCATTTGTCCAAAGCATAGCTGTTACAGCTAAAATAATAACTAGTAATATTAATCCACACGTTACAACCGAGCTGGCATAAATAAAGCCACGCTCTTGTGGAATATGCATAAGTATTGGTACGCCGGTATAAAGTAAGTAGACCGAGTAAGCTAGTGCAATAATTCCAATACACACTACAAACCAAAGTACAGGCCAAAAGGCGGCAAGCGCCGACATAAACACAGGTGTTGCAGTATAAGCTGCAAGTTCAAGTGTTTGTGTAAATGTAGGCTTAGAGCCAAATGTAACGGCCATCCAATGAGCCAAATACGCCAATGCAAAAACACCCGCTATTAAAGCAAAATACATTGCAACTGCAATTAACAGCGCACTATCGTGCGTTAAAAATACAGGATCGCCTGCGCCTATACTCCATCCTAAATAAACAGATGAGTAATAACCCATTATTGAAGGAAACAAAGCAATCAGTAAAATATGCGACAAACTATAGGTTAAACTTTCATGGCGATTATCTATTGTTTGCCATTCTTCAAGTGGGTGAGCATAAATGCCCCAGAGGTGATTTAGTATCATAGTGCTTACTCCATAAAAGGAACGTATTACTGTTTTGGTTGGTTTATTTTTATACAGTCTATGTACAGTTATGGTTCACTTATTTTGCAAAGTCAAGTTAACTCACTATTAACATTTTTGCACAGGTTAGGGCTTTGATTTATCCCAAACAAAATTTCGTGTTAAAATAATGGCATATCAAATTTATTTAGTAATGAGCAGTCAACGTGCCACATAGCCAACTTTTAGAGCCGATCAATAACTTTTTAGTGTGTACAACCCCACAGCAGTGGGTGGAGCAGGCAATTAAAAAAGAGAACTTATCAGTCATCTTAATCGATCACTTAATTTGTGAGTTAAAAGCGGCTCAAAGTGCGATGTTTTTAATACGTAAATACGCTGTTGATAAAGAGGGCAGTGATGCCTTACTCGAGTGGCTAAAGCCATTTGAAACGCTTATTTATAAGCGTGAAGGAAACTGGCGTGATCTCGTGGCTAAAAATAAGCTAACTAAATCAATAATTCCTAAATCTAATTCGCCATATGGACAAGATTTAATTGATAAAATGGTATTGTTGATAAAAGAAGAGTTGCATCATTTTTACCAAGTGCTCGAAATTATGGACGAGTACGGTGTAGAGTACCAAAGCATTACACCATGTCGTTATGCAAAAGGCATGCTTCGTCATGTTAAAACGTTTGAGCCAAATGCCCTTGTTGATAAATTAATTGTAGGCGCTTACATTGAGGCGCGTTCATGTGAGCGTTTCGCAAAGCTTGCGCCGCATGTTGACAAACGTTTAGGTGATTTTTATATTTCGCTGCTGCGCTCTGAAGCCCGTCATTACCAAGATTATCTAACTTTAGCGCAAGAAGTTGCTGATTTTGATATTACCGAACGAGTTAAAGAATTTGGCGAGATTGAAGCCGAATTAATTTCATCACAGGATGAAGATTTTAAGTTTCATAGTGGCTTGCCAATAGCAGAAAGCTAATTTTCTTTTAAAAAATTAATGTATTCAGCTGTTTTTTGATTGCTGAAATTGTGTTTCTTCATGATTTCAGCAATGCTTCCGTTTTCAATTATTATATCAATCCCTCTATTAAACTTTTGTAAGTACTCTTTTGCCCTGTAATTTGATTTAGAGACAACTAAATATAGTTTATGAGAAGCAAGATCTGGCAATAAGTACTCAATTTTATTCTTATCTAAATCAACTTCGTTATTGTGCTCAAGCCAATACTTCCCTACTTCTTTAGTGCCTGCGACCAAATCAATACGTCCTTGTTGTAGCAGGTATAAACTTGTAGGAAGGCTTTTAGTAGATGTTATTGCCAGCTCAGTATTTCTAGCTCTAGCAAACTCTTGGCTTACAAAGGCATTGTCTTCTGTACCAATACTATAAGGTGTTAATGACTGAACTGTACCATCGAAGTTAATAGCACTCTCTTTGCGTTTAAAAATTCCTGAATGAGCAACTGCAAGTGGGCGAGAGTAGTAAAAAACTTCATTTCTTTTTAATGAATAAAAAGCGCCTAAAATAGCTGTTTTTCTCTTTTTTTCTAATAGCTTTAGGGCGCGGTCCCATGTCGTAAACTCGGCTTCGCTATTAATGCCTTGAGTTTTAAGGGCTGATTGAGTGATTTCATATAACCAACCGTTATCAGGAAGGTTTTCGCTAAAATAGGGAGGGTAGTTTTCAGTAACAATTTGCCATGTTTGCTCGCTAAATACTTTGGTAGGAATGGCAATTACTACGATGAAAATTAACAGCTTAATCATTAAACCTCTCACTATTATTCAAATATATAGTTAAATAATAGTCAGGATTTTAAATTATGCGAAAGGCGTGCTAATTAATTCTTGTGATTGAGGGGTAACGACTAAATAAGAGCCTTGGGTATACCAGTCACCTAGCACTGTACGAGTAAGCGTTTGTTCATTAACTTTATAGGTATGAACATTAGGGCGGTGAGTATGACCATGAATCATATTAGTAACGTTATGTTTGGCAAAGGTGGCAAGCACGGCTTCATCTACAACGTCTAAAATTTCGATAGGTTTATCAGCTTGGCTCAACTTACTTTTTTCACGGGCATTACGCGCTATTTTTTTACGATACCAAAGTGGCATTGCAAGCATTAATTTTGGCCACCACCAACCACGGCTTTTTTTACGAAATTTTTGATACTCAGTATCTTGAGTACACATTTCGTCGCCATGTAAAATAACGGTAGGCGTACCATATAAATCAATGACTGTTTGTTCATCGAGTAAAGTCATTGCGGCCATGTCTGCATATTGCTTGCGCATGATGAAATCACGGTTGCCATGTATAAAATAAACAGGTGTCCCACCATCATTAACGGCGCTTAAATGCTTTGCTACATCGGCACTCAGCGCTGTAATGTAGTCATCTCCAACCCATACTTCAAAAAAATCACCCAAAATATAAAGTGCATCTACATCTTTATTTAGTATATGCGTATTTAAAAAGTCAAAAAATGCAGCGCTAATGTCGGGGCGGTTTTCGCTTAGGTGTAAATCTGCAATAAAGTAAGTTTGGCGAGTCATAGGTCAGTCTTTTCGATATAAATAAAGCGGGCGTATACACATTGCGTAAATGCCCGCCGATACTCCACATTACGTGGGTAAACTTACTATTAGCTAACAGTAACGCTTTCGATGATCACATCTTCAAGAGGCACGTCTTGGTGAAAACCAGTACTACCTGTTGCTACGCCTTTTATTTTATTTACTACGTCCATACCTTCTACTACTTCAGCAAAAACACAGTAACCCCAGCCTTGCGATGTTTCGCTGCTGTGGTTTAAAAAGTCATTGTTGTTCACGTTAATGAAAAACTGCGCTGTAGCTGAATGAGGATCAGGCGTACGCGCCATTGCTAAAGTACCTATCTTGTTAGATAGGCCATTATTAGCTTCATTTTTAATTGGGTCGTTAACTTCTTTTTGTTCCATACCTGGTACAAAACCACCGCCTTGCACCATAAAACCATCGATTACACGATGAAAGATAGTGCCGTTGAAAAAATCAGCATTTGCATACTCTAAAAAGTTTTTAACAGTGTTTGGAGCTTCTTGCTCAAACATTTTAATGGTGATGTCACCAAAATTGGTGTGTAGAACAACCATGTGTTTTCCTATATCTGGTTTAAATATTGGCGCTATTTTATCGTAGTTGGCTAAGATTAACAAAGTAGATGTTTGGTTTGTTATAAAGCGCTAGAGCAGGGGCTTTTCAAGTGGTAACATAACTGTTCAAGTAAATAGTCAAGGACTCAAAGTAAATGGTAAATATATACAACACACTCACGCGACAAAAAGAGCAATTTAAACCTATGGTCGAAGGCAAAATCGACATGTATGTGTGTGGTATCACCATTTATGATTACTGCCATATTGGACACGCTCGTACTTTTGTTGGTTTTGACGTTATTGTGCGCTATTTACGTCATATTGGTTACGATTTAAAATATGTACGTAACATTACAGATATCGACGATAAAATAATTAAACGCGCAAATGAAAATGGTGAGTCAATAAACGATTTAACTGTGCGCATGACTAAAGCGATGCATGAAGATTTTGATAGCCTAAATATGCTACGCCCAGATATTGAACCAACAGTTACAAGCCATATGGATGAAATTATCGTTATGGTTAAGCGCTTGATTGAAAAGGGCCATGCCTATGTTGCAGCTGATGGCGATGTATTGTTTGATGTATCAACGTTTGAGCAATACGGTGCGCTTTCTCAGCAAGATTTAACTATGCTGCAATCGGGCTCTCGCGTTGAAGTAGCGCAAGATAAAGACGATCCACTTGATTTTGTGTTATGGAAAAAAGCCAAAGCAGGTGAGCCATCATGGTCATCACCGTGGGGTGAAGGGCGTCCTGGTTGGCATATTGAATGTTCGGCAATGAGCTCAAAACACTTAGGTGAGCATTTTGATATTCACGGTGGGGGGTCTGATTTACAGTTTCCACATCATGAAAACGAAATTGCCCAGTCGTGCTGTGCAAACAACGGCAAGTATGTAAATACATGGATACATACTGGCATGGTGCAAGTAAATAAAGAAAAAATGTCTAAGTCGTTAGATAACTTTTTTACTGTGCGTGAAGTTTTAAAAGCATACGATGCCGAATCTGTTCGTTACTTTTTAATTTCAGGACATTACCGCAGCCAATTAAATTACTCGCAAGAGAATTTAGACCAAGCGCGCTCATCACTTGAACGCATTTATACAGCGCTTCGTGATGTCGTACCGGTAGAATGCGATTTAGAAGGCAATGAGTTTGTTGCTAAATTTAGAAAAGCAATGAATGATGACTTTAATACACCAGAAGCACTACCTGTGTTGTTCGAACTTGCTAAAGAATTAAACCGCGTAAAAGAAAGTGACGCAGGTCAAGCTGGCAAGTTAGCGTTTATACTGCGTAGCCTTGGTGAAGTGTTAGGCGTTGCTCAACAAGCACCGGAAGCTTTTTTACAAGGTGGGCAAGATGACGACGAAGTTGCGACAATTGAAGCATTAATTGTAAAACGTAATGAAGCACGTGCTAGTAAGGACTGGGCTGCTGCTGATGAAGCTCGCGATGCACTTAATGCATTAGGTGTAATACTTGAAGATTCAGCTGGTAAAACAACGTGGCGTAAAGCGTAAGCGTTTAAAGTAATTCAGGTCAAACTAAAAAAGGGTTGCCAAATGGCAACCCTTTTTTGATTTTTTAAACAGCTTAGCTGTGATACTTTTCACACGCTTCAAGTGTGTTTTCAATTAAGCTTGCGACAGTCATCGGGCCAACGCCACCTGGTACAGGTGTAATAAAATGCGCTTTTTGTTCGGCCACACTGTATTGAACATCACCGACTAATTTACCCGTATCTAAGCGGTTAATGCCCACATCGATAACAATAGCGCCTTCTTTTATCCAATCTCCCGGTATAAATTCAGGTTTACCGACAGCCACAACTAATAAGTCAGCGCGGCGAACATGTGTTTCTAAGTCTTGAGTAAACTTATGACATACAGTGGTAGTACAACCTGCTAATAAAAGCTCTAACGACATTGGACGACCAACAATATTTGACGCGCCAACGACAACTGCATGCATCCCTTTATAACGTACACCCGTTGAATCAAGTAATGTAATAATACCTTTAGGCGTACATGGGCGAAGGGCAGGCATACGCTGTGCTAATCGACCAATGTTATATGGATGAAATCCATCAACATCTTTATGTGGGGTAATACGTTCTAAAATCTTTTCAGCATCAAGACCTTTTGGCAGTGGTAACTGCACTAAAATTCCATCAACTTCGGCATCATTATTTAGCTCGTCAATTAAATCTAAAAGAGTTTGCTCTTGTGTGTCTGCTGGTAAATCAAATGATTTAGAGATAAAACCGACTTCTTCACAGGCTTTACGTTTTGAACCAACATAAACTTGGCTTGCTGGATCAAGTCCTACAAGTACTACTGCAAGTCCTGGTGCACGTAAACCATTTGCTACACGTTCACTTACGCGTTCTGCTACAGCGCTACGTACTTGTTTTGCGATTGCCTTACCATCAATGATGTTTGCCGTCATGGGTGACCTTTAATTGGGGTTAATTAACTAGATACCGATACTCTAAAAACGAATGCATAATAAAATAGGGGTAAAAATGCTAATAAAGAAAAATACGCTCTTTATTTAACTCGTTTTATAATGTGCCTACTATTTTCGCAGAAAAGCATAGCAGCGCCAAGTTGCTTTTAAGGTATATAACGTTTGAGCTGTTAAATAGTTTAAAATTCAGCCGACTATTGTAATATTTAACCATTGTGCACTAAAAATGAGCACTTGATTGGTTTTCTTAAAAAAACGTTTGACCTAACCCCGTCAAATCACTATTATGCACCCCGTTGTCAACGAGGTCACTCGCTAACAATAATAAGTTTCGGCGATTAGCGCAGTTTGGTAGCGCACTTGGTTTGGGTCCAAGGGGTCGCAGGTTCAAATCCTGCATCGCCGACCATTTTTTTATAATTTTTTATAATCGAATAGCTTATTGGTAAACTATGAAGTTTTCGATGCGCCCATAGCTCAGCTGGATAGAGCAACGCCCTTCTAAGGCGTCGGTCGAAGGTTCGAATCCTTCTGGGTGCACCATTTGAAAACATGTAAATATAGCGGTGATTGTAGCTCAGTTGGTAGAGCCCCGGATTGTGATTCCGGTTGTCGTGGGTTCGAGCCCCATCAGTCACCCCATTTACAACGAATATCGGCGATTAGCGCAGTTTGGTAGCGCACTTGGTTTGGGTCCAAGGGGTCGCAGGTTCAAATCCTGCATCGCCGACCATTTTCTTAAAATGGTCTTAAACTCTAAGTTTAAGTGTTCAGTATGAAAAAAGAAGTTAACTCTTCAATGTCGGCGATTAGCGCAGTTTGGTAGCGCACTTGGTTTGGGTCCAAGGGGTCGCAGGTTCAAATCCTGCATCGCCGACCATTTTCTTATCCAATAAGAACAATAAATAAACTCCTCTAAGTTATAAATCTAAATCTGTTAGCCTATAATTCTATTAAATAATTTCTATTTTATTCTATTTAGTCCGTAGTTAGCCTGTTTTTTATTCAGTTAGTCTTTATAGTCCCTTATCTAGTCCAAATAATTGCCCCCTATACTCGACTATCATAAATATTAGGTTATAATGCCGCGTCTATTGTTTAACATAGTGCCCGAAGGGCAAAGCAGCAATGGTGTCTCATGGTAGCGACGGATGCTTTTAAGTGTGAAAAACCGCTTAAACTTTATCAAGACTCATGCAGAACACTTTGTTTGTAAAGGAAGGCGAACAGTCGCCAAAATTGAATATTGAGGTAAATCATGCAAGTTTCTGTTGAGACGACCCAAGGCCTTGAGCGCCGTATAACTATCACCGTTCCTTCAGAGAACGTTGAGACCGAAGTAAAAAAACGCCTACAACAACTGTCAAAAACACAGCGTATAGATGGTTTCCGTGCTGGTAAAGTTCCAGTATCTGTAATTAACAAGCGTTTTGGCCCTGCAGTTCGTCAAGAAGTTGCTGGCGAAGTAATGCAACGTAATTATATTGAAGCAATCGTTTCTGAAAAAATCAATCCAGCTGGCGCGCCTACATTCGCTCCTAAATCACTTGAAGCAGGTAAAGATTTAGAATTCTCAGCAACGTTTGAAGTTTACCCTGAAGTTGAAGTTCAAGGTTTAGATAAAATTACTGTTGAAAAACCAGCAGTAACAGTAACTGACGAAGATTTAGCTAACATGCTAGAAACACTTCGTAAGCAACACGCAGCGTGGGCTGATGTTGATGCAGCTGCTGGCGAAAACGACCGTGTAACAGTTGATTTCGTAGGTACTATCGACGGTGAAGTATTTGAAGGCGGCAAAGCTGAAGACTTCCCATTAGAACTTGGCCAAGGTCGTATGATCCCAGGTTTTGAAGATAACATCGTAGGTAAAAAAGCAGGCGAAGAAGTAGTAGCTGATGTAACTTTCCCTGATGATTACCACGCTGAAAACTTAAAAGGTAAAGCGGCTCAATTCACTATCACAGTGAAAAAAGTTGAAGCGCAAGAATTACCAGAATTAAGCGAAGAGTTTGCAACTAAATTCGGTGTTACCGAAGGCGGCGTAGACGCGCTTAAAGAAGAAGTTAAAAAGAACATGACACGTGAGCTAGACCAAGCGGTTAAAGCAAGCGTTAAAGACCAAGCAATCAAAGGTCTTTTAGCTAACAACGAAATCGAAGTGCCTAAAGCACTTGTTGATCAAGAAGTTGATGCTCTACGTCAGCAAGCAGCTCAACGTTTTGGCGGCGACGCTCAAAACATGCCAGAGCTTCCAGCTGAATTGTTCCACGAGCAAGCTGTAACACGTGTAAAAACTGGCCTTTTATTAGGTGAAGTGATTAAAGCTAACGACATCAAAGTTGATGATGCTAAAGTTGAAGCATTAATCGCAACAGTAGCTTCTGCATACGAAGATCCAACTGAAGTAGTAGAATACTACAAAGGTAATGATCAACTTATGCAGCAAATGCGTAATGTAGCAATGGAAGAGCAAGCTGTTGAAGCTATTTTAGCTAAAGCAGTTGTTACTGATGTTGAAAAAGCATTTGATGACATCATGAATCCACAGCAAGGTGCTTAATAAGTCATTGACTTAAGCTCTCGCTAACGATTAAATGGCTCGTGTTACTCTGTTTATACAGCGTGCCCGGGCCATTTTAGTTTTTGGCTCTAAATTTGCGAAAAACGATAACTATGCTTCCTTATAATAAGGATAAGTATAAGCGCATAAGGAATTAAATAAGTATGAATACTGGTATTACAGATCCCCTAAATGCATTGGTCCCAATGGTTGTTGAACAAACACCAAAAGGCGAGCGCTCGTATGATATTTATTCGAGATTATTAAAAGAGCGTATTATCTTTTTAACAGGTCAAGTTGAAGACAACATGGCAAATCTGATCTTAGCGCAAATGCTATTTTTAGAATCAGAGAATCCTGATAAAGATATCTTTTTATATATCAACTCACCAGGTGGTTCAGTAACTGCGGGTATGGCTATTTACGACACAATGAACTTCATCAAACCAGATGTAAGTACAATATGTGTAGGTCAAGCTGCAAGCATGGGTGCTTTTTTACTTACTGCTGGTGCTAAAGGTAAGCGTTTTTGCCTACCAAACTCACGTGTGATGATTCACCAACCATTAGGTGGTTTCCAAGGTCAAGCATCTGACTTTGAAATACACGCTAAAGAAATTCTGTCTATTAAAGATAAGCTTAACCGCTTAATGGCTGAGCATACAGGCCAACCATTAGATATTATCTCTAAAGACACAGATCGTGATAACTTCATGAGTGCTTCGCAAGCTGTAGATTACGGCTTGGTAGACTCTGTGTTTACAAATCGCGACAAAAAGTAAGCGCTTGGTAAGCAGGACTGCCTGTTTGCCACTTTGAGTTACTATGCGAAAACCAATAAATTTTGGTATAGTTAAAGCGTATTGAAATAGCCGCCAATAGTTTTGGTGGCCAACGTAATAAAATGAGGTAGCTGAATGTCTGACACTCCTACAGACGGCGACAAAAGTAATAAATTGTTATACTGCTCTTTTTGTGGCAAAAGCCAACACGAAGTGCGTAAATTAATTGCAGGCCCTTCAGTATACGTTTGTGATGAATGTGTAGAGTTGTGTAACGATATTATCAGGGAAGAGATCAAAGACATTGCTCCTAAGCATGATACGTCTGACAAACTACCTGTACCAAAAGAAATTCGTAAACACTTAGACGATTATGTTATTGGTCAAGACCATGCTAAAAAAGTATTGTCTGTTGCCGTTTATAACCATTATAAACGCCTACGTAACCAATCGACTAAGCAAGACATTGAATTAAGTAAAAGTAATATTTTGCTTATCGGCCCAACAGGTAGTGGCAAAACATTACTTGCAGAAACATTAGCGCGCCTACTTGACGTGCCGTTTACTATGGCCGATGCCACTACATTAACCGAAGCAGGTTATGTAGGTGAAGATGTTGAAAACATCATTCAAAAGCTTTTACAAAAGTGCGATTACGATGTTGAAAAAGCACAGCGCGGTATTGTCTACATCGATGAAATTGACAAGATTTCTCGTAAATCAGATAATCCTTCAATTACGCGTGACGTATCAGGCGAGGGCGTTCAACAGGCGCTACTTAAACTGATTGAAGGCACCGTTGCTTCTGTTCCACCGCAAGGTGGTCGTAAACATCCACAGCAAGAGTTTTTACAAGTAGATACATCTAAAATCTTGTTTATTTGTGGTGGTGCATTTTCAGGCCTAGATA
Organism: Pseudoalteromonas sp. SR43-7; assembly: GCF_014163785.1. Lineage (NCBI taxonomy): Bacteria > Pseudomonadati > Pseudomonadota > Gammaproteobacteria > Alteromonadales > Pseudoalteromonadaceae > Pseudoalteromonas > Pseudoalteromonas sp. SR43-7. The sequence goes on from NZ_JACJDY010000012.1 coordinate 18,481, forward strand.
AAGTAATTGAGCAACGTAGCCATAAAAACACCGGTATCGGTTTTGGCGTTAGCGTAAAAGAGTCTGCGGCGAGTCGTTCTTTAAGTGAAACATTTAAAGATGTAGAGCCAGAAGATTTAGTTAAATATGGCTTAATTCCTGAGTTTATAGGCCGTTTGCCGGTAGTGGCTACATTAACTGAGCTTGATGAAGCAGCTCTTGTGCAAATATTGAGTGAACCTAAAAACGCGATTACTAAACAGTTTTCAGTATTGTTTGGTATGGAAGATGTTGAACTTGAGTTTCGCGATGATGCCTTAGCTGCTATTGCTCACAAAGCAATGGAGCGTAAAACAGGTGCACGTGGTCTTCGTTCAATTGTTGAAGGCGTGTTACTTGATACTATGTACGAACTTCCTTCAATGGATGATGTAAGCAAAGTGGTTATTGATGAAACCGTTATTAAAGGTGAGTCAGACCCAATCTTGATTTATGAAAATAATAAGCAAGATAAAGCTTCATCAGAATAGTTTTTAAGCTATTTGAATGGAAAAAGGAGCCTTAGGCTCCTTTTTTTATAATTAATTTAATCGAGTTAGGGAAAATTGTTGAACTTTAATTAGGTTATCCCCATATACTTGAGTAATCTTTAAAATAAATGAAGTGCGAAGAGAAACTATAATGACGCTTGAGAGAACCGACCGAGTCGAAATCCCAGTCCTTGCACTGCGCGATGTTGTGGTATATCCGCACATGGTGATCCCGCTTTTTGTTGGCCGTGAAAAATCAATAAAATGCCTAGAAGCGGCAATGGACAAAGACAAACAAATTTTCTTGGTTGCACAAAAAGATGCAACTGTAGATGAACCAGAGCAAGATGATATTTATCGTATCGGTACTATTGCCACTGTACTTCAGTTATTAAAATTACCAGACGGTACAGTTAAAGTTTTAGTCGAAGGTACACAGCGCGCACAAATTGAAGAGTTTGTTGATAACGATGATTTTTTTGTCGCTAATGCTCAATTTATTGAATCTGATTCTGTAGATGAACAAGAGCAAGATATTTTTATCCGAAGCGCAATTAGCCAGTTTGAAGGCTATGTAAAGCTAAATAAAAAAATTCCACCTGAAGTACTAACTTCGGTTTCAGGTATTGATGAGCCAGCACGCCTTGCCGACACAATGGCAGCGCATATGCCGCTTAAAGTACCTGAAAAACAAAAAGTGCTCGAAATTTCAAGTGTTACAGAACGTCTTGAATATTTAATGGCACTAATGGAAGGCGAAATAGACTTATTGCAAGTTGAGAAGAAAATTCGTACCCGCGTTAAAAAGCAGATGGAAAAATCTCAGCGCGAGTATTACCTCAATGAGCAAATGAAAGCCATTCAAAAAGAACTTGGTGAGCTTGATGATGTGCCTGACGAATTTGAAGCGCTTAAAAAGCGTATTGAAGATTCTGGCATGCCTGATGAAGCTAAAGAAAAGGCAACTACAGAGCTCAATAAGCTTAAAATGATGTCGCCAATGTCTGCCGAAGCGACTGTAGTGCGTTCATACATAGATACATTAATTAATGTGCCATGGAAAAAACGCTCTAAAGTGAAAAAAGACTTAGCAGGCGCACAAAAAATTCTTGATAGCGATCACCACGGCTTAGATAAAGTAAAAGAACGCATTATTGAGTACCTCGCGGTGCAACAGCGTACTAATAAGCTCAAAGGGCCAATTTTATGTTTAGTTGGACCACCAGGTGTTGGTAAAACATCACTTGGGCAATCTATAGCGCGTTCTACTGGTCGTAAGTATGTTCGTATGGCGCTTGGCGGCGTTCGCGATGAAGCCGAGATTCGCGGTCATCGTCGTACATACATTGGTTCAATGCCAGGTAAGCTAATTCAAAACATGACAAAAGTGGGCGTTAAAAACCCATTATTCTTATTAGATGAAATCGATAAGATGTCATCAGATATGCGCGGCGACCCAGCATCAGCACTGTTAGAGGTGCTTGATCCGGAACAAAACAGTCATTTTGCCGACCACTATCTTGAAGTCGATTACGATTTATCTGACGTTATGTTTGTAGCAACATCAAACAGCTTTAACATTCCTGGTCCATTACTGGACCGTATGGAAGTTATTCGCTTGTCGGGTTACACCGAAGATGAAAAGCTAAACATTGCAAAAGAGCACTTAATTACTAAACAAGTTAAACGTAACGGCTTAAAAGAGTCTGAAATAGTTATCGAAGACAGCGCAATTATTGGCATTATTCGTTATTACACACGTGAAGCGGGTGTACGTAACTTAGAGCGCGAAATTTCGAAACTATGCCGTAAAGCAGTTAAAAATATCTTGCTTGAAAAAGACACTAAAATAGTGACCATCAATCAAGATAACCTAGAAGACTTTTTAGGTGTGCAGCGCTTTGATTATGGTAAAGCTGAAGATGGCGACCGTATTGGTCAAGTTACAGGCTTAGCATGGACAGAAGTTGGCGGTGATTTGCTAACAATTGAATGTGCGGCAGTGCCAGGTAAAGGCAAGTTAAGTTACACCGGTTCTCTTGGCGATGTAATGCAAGAGTCGATTCAAGCGGCAATGACGGTTGTGCGTAATCGAGCAGATACTTTCCGTATTAACAGCGACTTTTACGAAAAACGTGATATTCACGTACACGTACCTGAGGGCGCAACACCAAAAGATGGTCCTAGTGCGGGCGCAGCAATGGTAACAGGTCTTGTATCTAGCTTAACGGGTAATCCTGTACGAGCAGATGTTGCTATGACTGGTGAAATTACGCTACGCGGTGAAGTACTTCCGATTGGTGGCTTAAAAGAGAAGTTATTAGCGGCGCATCGTGGTGGAATTAAAACAGTGATCATTCCAAAAATTAACGAACGTGACTTAAAAGAGATACCAGACAACGTATTGGCTGGCCTCGATATTCACCCAGTTACTTGGATTGACGAGGTGTTAAAGCTTGCTTTAGTGCATCCTGTTGAGAGTTTTTCGGTCGAAACACCTAAAAACCAAGAAAAAACATAAAAAAAGTGCTTTTTAGGGCTTTTCAAATCTAAACGGTATGATAAGTTAAGCACTGGTTTTCAAGCCTAGCCCTTACGGGGCCTAGGCTTAAGAAAAATATAATCATGTGGGCATTAAAAGTTTGCTCTAAAATTTTCAAAAAAGTGATGTTAGTTTAAAAAACCATCGCTCTTGATAATAACAATGAAAGAGGATGATATTGTGAATAAATCTCAATTAATCGATCAAATCGCAGCTGATGCTGACATTTCTAAAGCGGCTGCAGGTCGTGCACTAGATTCATTCATCGAATCTGTATCTGGCGCGCTAAAAGATGGCGACTCAGTTGCACTTGTAGGTTTTGGTACTTTCTCAGTACGTGAACGTGCTGCACGTTCAGGCCGTAACCCGCAAACTGGTGAAACTATCCAAATTGCTGCTGCAACTATTCCAGCTTTCAAAGCCGGTAAAGCGCTTAAAGACGCAGTAAACTAATCACTGTTTTAAACACATTAGTTATGGCGAGTGTAAAGTTACTGATTCACTTCAACAGATGAGTTAAGTAACTTTTCCGCCAGTTACTTCAAGTGAAAAAGCGTATCTGGTAAGATACGCTTTTTTTACATGTGACAAGGTAAAATACCTTGATCAAAAAGAGATAAACAAATGCTTGAGAAAATCAGAGAAGGTTCGCAAGGACCTGTAGCCAAAATAATTTTAGGCGCGGTGATTTTATCTTTTGCCTTAGCAGGGATCGGTAGTTACTTAGGTCAAACCACAGAACAACCCGTTGCTGAAGTAAATGGAATTAAAATTAGTCAAACCGATTTTAACCGTGCTTACCAAAATGAACGTAGCCGTTTAGAGCAACAATTTGGTGAATACTTTACACAAATTGCAGCTGATCCAAATTACATGGCACAAATTCGTCAAGGTGTAATTGACCGCTTAGTACAACAAGAATTGCAATCACAGCTAGCGGCTGATTTAGGCCTTCGCGTAAGCGACGAAAGTGTACGTAAAACAATTTTAGAATTACCGTACTTTCAAATTGGTGAAAAATTTAATAACGACCGTTACCTACAAGTAATTCGTCAAATGAATTTTCAACCAGATGCTTTTCGTGAATATTTACGTAAAGATATGACACGTAGCCAGGTAGTATCTGCTGTTGCAGGTACAGACTTTGCCCTAGAGAGCGAGCTGAAAAGCGCAATTGCTCTTCAGCAGCAAACTCGTAGTATTGATTACGTAGTTGTAAACAAAGAGGCACTTGCCGCGAATGTTGAAGTATCAGATCAAGAAGTATCTGATTACTATGACCTAAACGCATCTCAATTTTTATCTCCAGAGCTTATCTCAGTAAGTTACATTGAGCTTAAAGCAGCAGATATCAATGTTGAATCGGTAACCGAGGATGACGTTAAAGCGTATTACGAGCAAAACAAAGCACAATACGTTGAGCCAGAAAAGCGTCGCGTATCGCATATCTTAATTGATAACAGCGAAGACGATGATGCAGCAAAAGAAAAAGCTAACGCGCTACACGCTCAACTTGAGCAAGGTGCAGATTTTGCAGAGCTTGCTGAGTCATCGTCTGACGATATCGTTAGTGGTGAAATGGGCGGCGATCTTGAGTGGATTGAGCGTGACGTAATGGACCCTGCATTTGAAGACGCGGCTTTCGCGCTTGAAAATAAAGGTGATATTTCTGACGTTGTTACTTCTGAGTTTGGTTATCACATAATTAAACTTACTGATATTCAACCACAACAAGTTAAAGCGTATGACGATGTTAAAGCTGACTTACGTGCTGAATTAGAACAAGCTGAAAAAATAGATGCATTTTATGAAAAGCAAACTGAAATGGGTGCACTTGCATTTGAAATTTCAGACCGCTTAGATGATGCTGCAGAAGTTGCTGAAGTGGAAGTTAAATCTACACCTCTTTTAGCACTTAATGCTCTACCAGAGCCGTTAAACAGCCCTGCAGTTGTTACAGCATTAACATCAGTTGATTTACTTGAAGATAAAGTAAATTCTGAAGTTATTGAGCTTGGCGATGAGCATGCAATCATTGTTCGTATTAACGAGCACAAAGCTGCTGCTACTAAGCCGCTGGATGAAGTAAGTGAGGAAATTAAAGCGCGTTTAGTTAATGAAAAATCATCTGAGCTTGCTAAAGAAAAGGCACGTAGCTTATTTGCAGAAGTACAAGCAGGTAAGAGCTTAAACGATGTTGCTAACGAGCAAAGCTTAACACTTCGCCAAGAAGCTAAGTTAACACGTCAAAGCTACACTGTTTCACCTGCTATTGTGACTCAAGCTTTTAAAATGGCTCACCCAGCGGATTCTGCGGTAGTCGATCTCGTTAATTTAAATAATGGTGATGCAGCAATTGTTGCGCTTAAGTCGGTAACAGATGCACAAGTTGCAGCTAATATTGACCCTCAAGCAAAACAAAGCATTACTATGGCGCAAGCTAATAAAAACTACATGGTATTTATTGAAGCGCTTAAAGCCAATGCTGAGCTTAACTTACCAACGGCTACACAAACTGTTGAGTAATTAATTTTAGCTCATAAAGAAAGGCGCTTTTAAAGCGCCTTTTTTATTGTCTTTTAATTACCTCTGGCAATAAACTCAATCCGATTGCCGCTAGGCTCTCTTATCATCATATGTTGGGTTGGGCCGCTACCTAGGTTTTCGGGTGCAAACTCTATAATAATATTATTTTGCATTTTTAAGTGTTCATGTAGCTCGCTTAACTTTTTGATACTTTCAACACTGAGTGCTAAATGGTGTAAGCCCACATTTTCTGCTCGATTAAACTCCACACGTTTTGCATCGTTTTTCACGCGCCATAATGTAATGGTTATTTTATTGTTTGATAAAAAATAAGCAGGATAGGCTGGGTCATTTCCTAGCGTTTTAAAGCCAAGTACATCAGTAAAAAATGCTTCGGATGCATCTAAGTTTGATACGGTTAAACCTAAATGATCAACGCCACCAACCCAATTCGTATCAGCAATAGCTGAGGCTGATAGTAGGAGTAATGGGGAAAGGCTAAGTAGTAACTTTTGTTTAAGCATGAGACCTCTTGTTAATTAAATACAATTAACAAGAAGACCTAGTTAAATACGGTTACCTTACAAAAAAGTTAGGTATTTATAATCTGCTTTAGCAGCTTAATAAACGCTGCGTTACTTTTGATTGAGGGTTTTGAAAAACATCTTCAGTAGGACCGTATTCAACCACTTCGCCTTTATCAAGTACAACTACAAAATCACTAATGTGACGTACTAAACTTAAATGATGAGTGATCATCACATACGTAAGGCCTGTATCGCGCTGCAGCTTAAGTAACAAGTTTACTATTTGCGCCCGTATAGAGGGATCTAAAGACGAAACAGCTTCATCAAGTACAATCACCTTAGGATCTAAAATTAATGCACGAGAAAACGCTACACGCTGTAACTGCCCCACGCTAAACATATGCGGGTAGTAGTGTTTATGATCGATTAACAAACCCACCTTAGAAAGCGTTGCATCAATCTTTTCAGTGCGTTCACTAGCATCAAGCTCAGTATTATATTGCAGGCAATCATCAAGCATTTCGCCAATGGTTAAGCCCGGGTTGAGCGATGCAGCTGAATCTTGAAAAATCATACGAATATGGCGACATTGATTATCGCGTACGCCATTATCTTCGATAATATTATTCTCGAGCAAAATTTGCCCGCTATCAGCGCTATCAGCTCCTGAAAGTAGTTTTGCCAACGTACTTTTACCTGCGCCTGTTTCGCCAATTATGGCAATGCTTTCACCTTTACCTACGCAAAATGAAATGTTTTTAAGGACTTCAAACTTTTTACGTGAAAAAAGCCCAGCTCGTACATTAAAGGTTTTACAAAGCGCTTGTACTTTTAACAGTGGCTGCATTACTTCATGTCCTTAATTAACGGGAAGTGACACGCATAACTATGCCCATGATGCTTAGTCAGGGCTGGCGTAACAACACAGGCTTTTTGTGCTTGTGGGCAACGCGGCCCAAGGCGACAGCCAATAGGCAAATGTTGCAAAGTAGGGATAGTCCCTTTAAGCGCATAAAAAGGTTCTTTATGTGCTAAGCCTTGCTCGTAGTCTGGCAAGCTTTTTAGTAATGCTTGCGTGTATGGATGGCGAGGCTGTTTGAATATTTCATGGGTTGGGCCTGCTTCAACCATTTGCCCGCAATATAAAACATGAATGCCATGCGACCAATGTGCAATCTCTTCAAGTTCATGAGAGATCATTAAAATAGACATATTTTTAAGTTGGTTTAAGCTTTTTAGTAATCTAAATACTTGTGCGCGAGTTGTGCTCTCAAGCGCTGTAGTTGGCTCATCTGCTATCAATAGCTTTGGAGTGCGGGCAATGGCCATTGCAATCATTACTTTTTGACATACGCCTTCTGAGAGCTCATGAGGGTAACTACTTAGTACTGCTTCGTGGTTTTTAATGCCCACTTTATGAATAAGCGCTTTTACTCTGTCTTTTCTCTCGCGGTTGCGCTTTAAAAAGAAACCTTTAGTTGCGACCTCTGGGAGTGTTTCGGCAATTTGGTCAAATATTTTAGCGGTTGGGTCAAGGCAGCGACTTGGATCTTGATAGATCATCGCTATATCTTGGCTTACTATTTTACGGCGTTTCTCTGGGCTTAAACGCATTAAGTCTACGCCGCGCCAATGAATACGGTCGGCAGTAATGTCCCAGCGTTCGTTCAATACACCAATAATCGCTTTTGCTATTAGGCTTTTACCAGAGCCAGACTCGCCTACAAGCGCATGTACTTCGCCTTCTTTTAAGCTAAAGCTCACTCTGTCTACGGCTCTAATTACAGTTTCAGAGGTACGTAGTTCAATTGTTAAGTTACGAACATCGAGTAATTGCATTTAATCAGCCTTACGTGCTTTTAGCACTTGTCGCAGGCCATCGCCTACTAAATTAGTAGATAACACGGCTAAAAATAACAGCACACCAGGTAGTGCTACAGTCCACGGCGCTAAATAAATAAGGCCCAGATTTTCGGCTAATATTGCGCCCCATTCGGTCGTTGGTGGTTGAGCCCCTAATTTTAAAAATCCCAGTGCTGAAATATCTAATATCGCGGTAGAAAGCGCCATCGTGAATATAACCACAATATGCTCATAAATATTAGGGAAAATACCGCGCGATATTATATGCCAATTAGATGCGCCATCGAGTCTAAACGCAGTAATGTAATCTTTACTTAATTCATCAACAATTAGGTTGCGCACCGAGTGAATAAACTGCGGTAGTAACGCTAAAATAATTGCCCATACGGTATTCATTAAACCAGGGCCGAGTATGGCGATTATTATTATGGCCAATAACAAAGAAGGAATAGAAAGTGTTATATCAAGCAAATGATTTAAAAAGCTTGAACGCAACCCTTTACTGATCCCTGCAAAAGTCCCCACTAATACACCAAACAGGGTCGTGATTAGGGCAGCTACAACAGAAAGTCCAAATGTATATGTTGCACCATTCATTAAGCGCGAAAGTACATCACGGCCTAAATCATCGGTGCCTAAAATAAAGCGTACATCGCCCATTTCTCGCCATGAGGGCGGTATGAGTAGTGCATCACTATGCTGTTGGTTTACACCATAGGGCGCTAAAAAAGGAGCGGTGGCGGCCAATAATGCAAACGCCATAAATATCCATAAACCAACCAAAGCTGGGTGATTGTTTTTAAATTTGCGCCAAAATCGCGCAAGTGGCGATTTATTCGACTCTTCAGAAAATAAATTAAACTTTGCCATGGGCCTGATTCCGCGAGAGTGGATCGAATAAAGTGTAAGTAAGCTCAGCAGTAATAGAGGCTAAAATAACAAATAAAGACACCGCCATTAATCCACCTTGAATTGCAGGAAAATCACGCTGATAAATACTATCGATTAACCATCGGCCAATACCCGGCCAAGAAAAAATAACTTCAGTAATCATCGCAAGTGTTATCAAGGTGCTAAATTGCAAACCAATTTGCTTAATTACCGGTAGTAGTGCATTACGCAGTGCATGGTGCATGATAAGTTGACGGCGGTTAAGGCCTTTTGCCCTAGCTGTTTTAATAAAGTTTTGATCCATTACCTTAAGCATAGACTCGCGAGTAAAGCGCACTAATACCGTGGTTGGATACATGGCCAGTACAATAGTAGGGAGTGTTAAATGGCGCAGCGCATCAACAAAGGCCATTCCTTTATATGGAAATCCAGCTAGAGCAATATCAATTAATATAAACCCTGTACTGGCGGGTATTTCGTAAAGGAGGCCCATTCTGCCCGACATAGGAAACCAGCCAAGCTTTAATGAAAAAACCATTATTAACAACAATGCTAGCCAAAACACAGGCATTGAATAACCTACCATAGTGACAGAGTTTATAAGTTTGTCGGGCCAGCGTTTATGATAGCCGGAGCCTAAAATGCCAGTAGGTACACCAATAACAACCGATACAATTAATGCATATACGCTTAGCTCTAAAGTAGCCGGTAGTAAGTCAATAATATGGCTAAACACGCTGTTACCAGAGGCAAATGAAAGCCCCCAATCGCCTTGAAATATTCTCCCTAAAAAGGCAATGTATTGCATAAAGTAATTGCTGTTGTATAAATATTTATCCTCAAGCTCACTATGCTGTGCAAAGTTACCACTTGGTATGCCACTTAAATTACTTAGCGGATCACCGGGAAATAAATACGCCAGTGAAAACGTAAATACGCTGAGCATTAGTATCATAAAAAAGAACAAACCAAGGCGACGTAAAATATAATCTAAGATCATTATTTCTTCCTCGCATTAGCAAGCGAAATAGCACCAAACGGGCCAAGTGTTATGCCTTCCACATCAGCGCTACTTGCTTGAAAGCGCAAGCCATGAGCAATAGGTAATAACGGCAACTCTTTAATAATTAAGCTTTGTGCATCTTCGTAGTATTTTTTACGTTTGTTTAAATCAGTGGTGTCTAGTGCTTTAGTAAGCAATAAATCAAATTGGGGATTGCACCAGTTTGCAGGGTTTTTGCCACTAAAAGTAGCGGTGCAACTCAGCAGCGGGCTAAAAAAGTTATCAGGGTCGGGTGTATCTGCGGCCCAACCAAGTAATACACTGTCGTGCCTATGCTCGCCAATACGTTGAATAAACGTATTCCACTCATATTCTACAATACTGACGTTAACGCCTACTTTGCGTAAATCACTTTGCATAAGCTCAGCCATTTTACGTGCGTTGGGGTTATAAATACGACTCACAGGCATAGCCCATATCGTCATATCAAAGCCATTAGGCAACCCTGCTTCAATAAGTAACTTTTTAGCAAGTTCTGGATCAAACGTAGGTATATCTTCTTGTGGCTCAAATGCCCAAGAGGTTGGCGGCAAAATAGATTGTGCGCGAGTACCGTTACCGTAATAAACCGCCTGCATTATTTTATCTACATCTATTGCGTGCGCAAGCGCTTGGCGTACGCGTAAGTCGTCAAACGGGGCACGCTCTGTATTAAATGCCCAATAACCTATGTTTAAGTTTGTTTCTTTTTCGACGTTTATATCATCACGTTGCGCTAAAATGCTCAATTGTGCACTACTTGGATGAGCCGTTACATCGCACTCTTTAGTCAGCATTTTTGCTATGCGCGTAGTGCCATTAGGGGTTATATCGTAAACCAATTGCTCAAGTGCAACGTCATGCTTCCAATAAAGTGGGTTACGGTAAAAGCGCACAAGATGATCTCGGCGGTATTCTTTATAAATATACGGGCCGGTGCCAATAGGGTACTGATCAAATAAGTTTTTTTGATTATTTTTCTTAAGTTTCATGGCGTATTCTTCTGAAAGCACCACGGCAAAGTCGGTAGCCATATTAGCTAAAAAGCTGCTTTCAGGATTAAACAATTCAAAACGGACTTGGTAGTCAGACACGCGCACAATTTTGCGAATAAGTTGATCAATTCCTACACTTTGAAAATACGGGTAATCGGCATCGCCCACAAAGTGATATGGATTATATACATCGAATAATCGGCTAAAGGTGAATATAACGTCGTCGGCGTTAAAGTCCCGCGATGGGGTAAAATAAGAAGTTGTATGAAACTTTACATCTTTACGCAGGGTAAAGGTAACCGATTTACCATCTTTGCTAATTTTCCAATCGGTCGCCAGCTCACTTTGAAACTCTGCCGTAACAGGATCAATGCTAATTAAGCGGTCGTATAATTGGTTAGCAATTATATCAATAGTTGAACCGGTGGTCGTGACTTGCGGATTAAACGACACAGGGTTAGCTTCAGCGCAATAAACTAAGCCTTGGTTTTTTTCTTCTATGATTTCTTCTTTGCTATCAAGGCAACCAACTAAAGTGGTGGTAAGCAAAACAAGTAATAATTTATGCACCCGCATAACCTCTGACTATTGTTGATCCAACAAGTTGTATTTTTTAAGATAACCACGTAATTGATGATACGTTAAACCAAGTACTTCTGCAGTTTTCTTTTGATTAAATTGGCTATGTTCGAGTGCTTTATTAATCATGTTTATTTCAAAGTCGTTTGAACGCTCTTTTAAGCTGCACGGGAATTGAATATCAACGGCTGAATCATTGCTTGTTTGAGTAATCGGCGGCGCAACAACAATAGGCTCTGCATTAACAGTTTGAGCTGCTATAGGTGCTTTAATACGCGCTTTTGGTCTAAATGGGCTATCGAATGGGTCTAAAATAATCTGGTGAACGGGAATATGTTCACTACCGTGGCGATACAAACTGCGTTCAACCACATTTTTAAGTTCACGAATATTACCAGGCCAGTCATAACTAAGCAGCGTTTCTGTTGCGCTTCGGGTAAAACCGCTGAACAGTTCCCACTCTAAATCGCGCGCCATATTCATCGCAAACTGCTCAGCAAGAAGCATAATATCGTCTTGGCGTTCGCGCAGTGGTGGTAGGGTAATTACATCAAAGGCAAGGCGATCGAGTAAATCACTTCTAAATTCACCTTGCTCGGCCAAATAAGGAAGATCTTCGTTTGTCGCACACACTAAGCGGGTATCTACTTTTACAGTTTGTTTGCCGCCAACACGTTCAAACTCACCGTATTCTATAACGCGCAGCAGTTTTTCTTGTACCATAGCTGAGGTATTAGCTAATTCATCTAAAAACAGTGTGCCGCTGTTAGCGCGTTCAAAACGACCTTCGTGACGTTTACTTGCCCCCGTAAAAGCACCGCTTTCGTGGCCAAATAACTCACTTTCGAGTAGGTTTTCGTTAAGCGCTGCACAGTTAAGCTTTACATAGTTTTGATCCCAGCGTTTTGATAAAAAGTGTAAGCGTGCTGCTATTAGCTCTTTACCTGTGCCGCGTTCACCAATAATAAGTACCGGTTTATCTAAATTAGCCAGTTGCGATACCTGATCTAATACAGACAGAAAGCTATCTGATTGGCCGAGTAAATTATCCTGTTGGCGATATTGGCTCATATTTCCTAACTCTTGGTCATTTTTACTAACAGTTAGTGTATTTCATAATTAGGGATAACTAAAGAAATTTGTATATTTAGTTTAACGTAATGAAAATAAAGTGTATTTTAACTTTTAAAAAGTTGGCAAGCATATTGATACTAGTTATAGCAGACTAACTAAGTTTTAATTACAGAGGTAAATGTTATGGGAATTTTTTCACGTTTTGCAGATATTGTTAATTCTAATATCAACGCCATTTTAGATAAAGCAGAAGACCCAGAAAAAATGGTTCGTCTGATTATTCAAGAAATGGAAGATACGCTTGTTGAAGTACGTTCTACATCAGCTAAAACATTGGCTGAGAAAAAAGAAATTGTACGCCGCTTAGATACACTTAAAGCGCAGGTAAGTGATTGGCAAGATAAAGCCGAACTGGCTTTAAGTAAAGACCGCGACGATTTAGCGCGTTCAGCCTTACTTGAAAAGCAAAAGTCGGCAGATGCAGTTGCTTCAGTAACTAGTGAACTTGAACATGTAGAGTCTCATATTGAGAAATTACAGCAAGAAGTAACGACGCTACAAGAAAAGCTAGCAGATGCTAAATCTCGTCAAAAAGCAATTATACTTCGCCAACGTTCGGCTGAGTCGCGCCTTGAAGTGAAAAAGACACTTGATAGCTCAAAAGTAGAAGAAGCACTTAACCGCTTTGAACGTTACGAAACCAAAATTGATGGACTAGAATCTCAAATTGAGTCGTACGATTTAGGTAAAAAGACGTTAGCGGATGAAATTGCTAACCTACAAAAAAATGAAAAGATAGATGATGAGCTAGCCGAACTTAAAAAGAAGTTAGCTGATAAATAATTACATATAAAAATATATGGGGCCCATGTGCCCCATTGCTTAAAAACATCAAAACGGATTGTCAGGAGAGGATTATGTTTGATCCAGAGATATTAGTTGCACCATTTATCTTGTTTATGATTTTTGTTGCTCCGCTGTGGCTAATTTTGCACTACCGTAGCAAGAAACAAGTAAGCCAAGGTTTAAGTGAGCACGAACATCGCCAATTACTTGAGCTTGCACACAAAGCTGAAAAAATGGCTGATCGATTAGAAACACTTGAAGCATTGCTTGATCAAGAGTCACCACAATGGAGACGCAAAGTATGAGTGCCAAACGCGAATTATTAAGAGACCCACAACGCGGTAAAATAGCCGGAGTATGTGCGGGATTAAGTGACTACTTTAATATGGAGTTATGGTTAGTTCGCATTATATTTGTTAGTGCGGTACTGCTAACGGGTGGCCCATTATTTGTGGTAGCGTATATTGCAGCCTGGTTCATTTTAGATAAAAAAGAGCCCGCAACAGCGCAAACAAAAAGCTCAACTAAAACTGACGATCCGCTAGAAGTGAAATTTAAAGTATGGCAAAAAGGCGAGCCGCCGCGCCGCGCATTGCAAGACTTAAAAGAGCGTTTAACGCGTGTAGATACTCGCCTTCAAGATATGGAGCGCCATGTAACTTCAAGCGAGTTTACGGTGAGCCGTGAAATTAACAAACTTTAAAGGATTTAATAGCACCTTATTTGCAGCGTGATAAATTACGGCAAATTAGGTGCAAGACACTTTATGAGCCAATCATTTGCAAAAAAGACCTTTAAAAGCATTAAAGGCAAAGCACAAAAAGCCCTTCATCGCAGTTTAGACCAACACGTAAAGCTTGCCGTAACTGGCCTAAGTGGTAGTGGTAAAACTGCCTTTATTACCGCGCTTGTTAAACACTTAACAACCCAAGCGGACGATAAAAACTTACCTTTTTTTGATGTAATGCGCGAGCACCGCCATGTGGCCACTAAAGTTGTGCCGCAAGAGGCGTTAAAAGTCCCTACGTTTAATTATACCCGCGCGCTAAATTCATTATTACCAAGCGATGGGGTGCCTACATGGCCTGCATCAACCGAGTGGATTAATACTCTGCGCTTAGCAATAAAGTATCAGAGTAATGCAGGGCTGCGCGGCCACTTTTCGCCGCAAACAACGCTTTATTTAGATATTATTGACTACCCGGGTGAATGGCTCCTTGATTTACCTATGCTTGAGCAAAGCTATTCTCAATGGTGCGAGCAGCAATATCCGTTATTAACTCAGCCTTCGCGCGTAAACACATCAAGTGATTTTTTAATGGCCGTTGAGCAACTTGACTTAAACGCTCCCGTTGATGAAAACGCACTTGCTCATATTGCTCAGCTTTATCAAAGCATGTTAGTCGGGCTTAAAAAAGACACCAAACTTGCCATGTTACAACCTGGGCGCATGCTAATGCCTGGCGACCTACAAGGCGCGCCATTGTTATTGTTTTTTCCGGTATCGGGTGAAATAAACAGTGATGATGTCGTTGCGGGTTCTAATTTAGCGCATTTAATTAAGCGTTTTAACGCCTATATAAAAGAAGTCGTAAAACCATTTTATAATGAGCATTTTAGGCACTTCGATCGCCAAATCGTACTTGTAGATGTACTTAGTGCTTTAAACGAAGGGCACGAAACACTCCAAGAGCAAAGCAGTGTAATAAACCAATTACTCGCACATTTTAACTATGGTGAGTCGGGCTTTTTTAAACGTTTATTTAAGCCAAACATAGACAAAATATTATTTGCAGCTAATAAGTCAGATCACATAAGTGCAAAACACCATAAAGATTTAGCACTACTACTTGATTCGCTCGTGCATGAGCAAAGTAATCATTTAAAGTTTGATGGTGTAAAAATAGAAACCATGGCTATGTCGTCAATCACAGCAACGCAGCCGCGCCAAGTTACCGACAAAGGCCAAACGCTTGACTGTATTTATGGTAAACCATTACACGAACCTGATTGGCTTACGTATTTACCGCCGCAACCTCCCTCGCGGATGCTTAATAAAAATGAGTGGCCAGCACAGGGATTTGAGTTTTTATCGTTCTCTCCAATGCCGAGCCCCGATAAACAACTAAAACATATTAGATTAGATCATGTCATGCAGTACCTGCTAGGAGACAAATTAACATGAGTGAGTCAAACCAACCATTTCAAGCAGGGCGTCGTATAGATACGCAAAGCATTGAGCAAAACGAACCCGTTTTAGCACCTGCAAAAATTATTCAGCACGGGCAAAGTGATTACGAAGAACTAGAAGATGAAGCACTAGAGCCAGAAATAGATCTAGAGCCTGTATATAAAAAGTCGAAGTGGCAAACACTTAAAGGTGTTTTTGCTATTAGTTTTATAGTGCTGGTGCTTTTAGAGTTTGCGTACTCGTTAGTATTTGCTTTCGAGCAGTCAATTATTTTAGGCAGTGTTTATTTAACCGCAGTTGTAAGTGGCGTGTTGCTAATAGGGCGCTTATTGTGGCGAGAGTACCGAATGCTGCGCAGTTTAAAGCGTAACCAACTGCACCGAGTTGAAGCCGACAGGCTTTTAAACAGCGAGCAAGTAGGCGGTGCATTACCTTGGCTCGAAAAGCTCAATAAACACCAGGAGCTTGATAACTTTGAAACCTTTAAAAACCAAGTAGCGATGCATCACAGCGACAAAGAAATAATGACGCTGTACGCCAACAGTTTATTAATAACCCAAGACACCAAAGCTAAAAAGCTTATAAATCGGTTTGCGACTGAATCCGCACTGCTAGTTGCCCTAAGCCCACTTGCGCTGGTGGATATGATGGCTGTGCTTTGGCGCGGTACTAAGTTAATAGAACAAATTGGTAAAATTTACGGCATTGGTTTTGGTTACGCGAGCCGCATTAAGCTTTACCGTATGTTGATAAAACAAGTTATGTTTGTAGGCAGTGCTGAGCTTGTATCTGACCTTGCTGCAACTGCACTAAGTGCTGAGCTTTTAGGTAAGCTTTCGGGGCGGGCAGCGCAAGGGGTCAGCGCCGGTATTTTTACAGCGCGTATTGGTTACAAAGCAATGGAGCTTAGTCGCCCATTACCACGGCTTGAAAACAAACGCAGCTTGTTAAAAGGCACTGTGCAAAGCATCGCAGGTAAAATTATGAGCCGTAAAAAGGCGGAACCAACGCAGTAAAATACGAGGGCGTGTTGATCTTTGATGGTTGAATTTGCAGCAGTGTGTTTGGTATTTAGGCAAGGCAGAGCCTATGAAGTGTGGTTATTCCCCATAAATAGGCGATAACGCAGCATAAATGCCAAACATGCGCTGCCCGTTGGGTTCTTTCTAGGGACGATAAACTCTTTGTTGCTCGGTTTTTACTTAGCCCACTAGGTTACAAACCTCGCGCCGCGATTTAATCGCCCCTAGATTGAACAAATTTCAATCCGCAAAGGTCAACACGCCCTGGTGGCAATATTTGTGTACAAACGTGCGCTGCACGGTTTTTACACAAATAGCCATCTGAGCATCCGGCATGCTTGCTGTTTGTAAGCGCATACGTTTTGATTGTTGAATCGCAAAAACATAATAATCAAAAAAATGAGCCTACAATGAGCAAGCATCATATAAACACCCAGTGTATTCACGGACCACAAAAAGCAAACGACCCGCACGGCGCACTCACTTCTCCTTTGTATCAAACCTCTACCTTTCATTTTGAAAATGCCGCACAAGGTGCTGCGCGTTTTGCAGGCGACGAACCTGGCTATATTTATACGCGCTTAGGAAACCCTACAACCACAGAGCTTGAACAAAAAGTTGCTCAACTAGAGAGCTGTGAAGCAGCTGCTGCAACCGCAACAGGTATGGGGGCCGTATCTGCCTCAGTACTGAGCTTTTTATCGCAAGGAGATCACCTTGTTGCCTCAAGTGCTTTGTATGGTTGTACCTTTGCGTTTTTCTCGCACATGTTGCCGCGCTGGGGAATCGAAGTCACCTTTGTTGATATGACCAATGAGGACGAACTACGCGCTGCCATCAAACCTAATTCAAAAATGATATTTGTAGAAACGCCAATCAACCCCACTATGGCGGTTATTGATTTGGCACTCATTGGCGCAGTTGCTAAAGAGCACAACTTAATTAGTGTGGTCGACAACACCTTTTTAACGCCGCTACTGCAATCACCTAAAAAATACGGTATCGACATTATAATACACAGTGCGACCAAGTACTTAAACGGCCACGGAGACGTAGTCGCGGGTATTGTATGTGGATCGCTTGAGCACATAACACATATTAAAATGACCGTATTAAAAGATATTGGTGCAACCATAAGCCCGCACGACGCATGGCTAATTAATCGAGGCCTAAAAACACTCGCTATTAGAATAGAGCGCCATTGTCAAAGCGCACAAACGATAGCGCAATATCTAGAAGCGCATCCACAAGTAAGCACCGTATATTACCCGGGGCTTAAATCGCACCCAGGTTATAAGTTTATTGGTAACCAAATGAAAGCTGCTGGTGGTGTTATTGCGTTTGAAATAAAAGGCACACTACAAGATGGCGCACAATTTATTGATAGTATGAAACTTTGTACACTTGCAGTAAGCCTCGGCGACGCTGAAACACTAATTCAGCATCCTGCATCTATGACTCACTCGCCTTATACGCCAGAGGAGCGAGCTGCCGCTGGAATAAGTGATGGGCTGATCAGACTCTCGGTTGGGCTTGAAGATGTTAACGACATTATTAGTGATTTAGACCAAGCTTTTACTAAAATTGGTTAGGTGTATTTAATTGTATACACTTAAAAATAAGCTGCAGGCCTTTATTTAAAGGTCTGTATTTTTAATGTGCCACAGGTGTAATTTTAACTTTACGATTCAAGTGATCGTGCTAAATACTGATGTTAGCCTATCTATTAAACTTTTCTTCACTTTTGCATAGTATGGGGTCATTCGATATTCATTAGGTTTGAGTATCACACTGACACCGATTTAGGGCTCACACCCAAGAAGGTACTTATGGCTAAAGCAAGTAAATACACATCCAAAACACCAGACGAAAATGGTGTTATACACTGGAGTGATGAAGAAAATAAAATTTGGTCTGAGCTTGTAGCGCGCCAACTTGCATGCATTGAAGGCAAAGCCTGCAACGAGTACATGCAAGGGTTAAAAAAGATTAACCTGCCGCACGACCGTATTCCGCAGTTAAGCGAACTAAACGAAGTGTTACTAGCCACTACCGGTTGGCAAGTTGCACCAGTACCTGCGCTTATCGACTTTGATGAGTTTTTTAGATTACTGGCAAACAAGCAGTTTCCGGTAGCTACATTTATTCGTAGCCGCGAAGAATTTGACTACCTACAAGAGCCAGATATTTTTCATGAAATATTTGGCCATTGCGCCATGCTAACTAACCCTGACTTTGCCGAGTTTACGCATAAGTACGGGCAATTAGGTTACGCAGCGCAGAAAAAGGACCGTGTATACCTTGCGCGTATATACTGGTTTACGGTTGAATTTGGTTTAATGCAAACCGAACATGGCCTGCGTATTTACGGCGGCGGCATTTTATCAAGCCCAGGAGAGACTCAGTATGTATACTCAAATACGCCAGAAATTAGCCCAATGAACGTGCTTGATGTACTGCGTACGCCGTACCGTATTGATATTATGCAACCACAGTACTACACAATAAATTCGATTCATGATCTGTTTGATATATCACAAATGGATATTATGACTTTGGTTGAGCGAGCTAAAGAGCTTGGTTTGCACGACCCAAAATTTCCACCAAAAGAAAAATTAGCCAGTTAAATATTAATGCTAAAAAAGCTAAAAGTAAGGATTTAGAATGTCTTCATTAAGTGCACAAAAATGCGAAGCCTGTCATGTAGATGCGCCAAAAGTATCTGACGAAGAGTTAGCGCAATTAATTACTAAAATCCCAGACTGGGTACCAGAAGTACGCGACGGCATTATGCAGCTTGAACGTGTTTATAAATTTAAAAACTTTAAACAGGCTATCGCGTTTACTAACAAAGTAGGCGACATGGCAGAAGACGAAGGCCACCACCCAGGTTTATTAACCGAGTGGGGCAAAGTAACGGTTACATGGTGGAGCCATTCAATTAAAGGCCTACACAAAAACGACTTTATTTGCGCAGCTAAAACAGACGACGTATTTAACGCGCTGTAATTAAAAGTATTAATTGAGCAAACCCAAAAGCACTTATTTTTATAAGTGCTTTTTTAGTTTTGGGAGGTTTTTCCGTAGGTTGGATTGAGTGAAACGAAATCCTATGGCTAATTAATGCGTTTTAATTAAACTTTATTTTTATATAGACGTTTATGCTTTATTGTGGGACCTGATTTTAATATTTAGCTTTTTACTAAATAAAAAAGTCTATTTTCAATCCAAGGAAAGATAATGAATAGCAAAATGAAAATATATATAGGTTTATCCACATTAGTAATTATTACATCTTTAGTGATAATTTCCTTCATAACCTATTTCGGAATAGGCTATGCAAAAACGATTTCTGATTGGGGAGCTACGGGGGACTTCTTTGGAGGGATACTTAACCCCATATTATCTTTTTCAACAGTACTCTTATTAATATTTCCTTTAAGAATGCAGCTTAAGGAGCTTAGTCTTACCAGGGAAGAAATGACTCTTAACAGAGAGGAGATGACCTTAACTAGAGAAGAACATAAGAAATCGAGAGTGTCACAAGAGTCACAGCAAGCGGTTTCTTATCAATTGCTCAACGAGGAAAAGAGTAACCAACTTTTAAAGTTGATTGAGAAGGAAGAGAATAAAATAGAGCAGTGCTTGAATTGGCAATATACAGCTAACTTAAAGCTTGGTGATTTGAGTGAGTCTAGATTACGTACAGCAATCGATAGTATACAGCCATCCGCTAAAGCGAATAGTTTAAAAGCTAATGTACTCCTTTTAGAAAATGCATTTATAAATAAAGTTAAACTAGTAACACTATTTGCTGAGATAAATGATGGTGAATTCAGGAGTTATCTGGTTGAAAGTGTTTTAGATCAATTAAATTACTTATTTGAAGTTAAGCATTTTTTCAAAGGCTCAGAAAGATCCTCTTGGTTAGTGGGCGCTTTGGATGGTTTAGAAAAACATGCCGAAAGATCATATTATATTAGGAGTATTGTCAATTATAAGAGTTTATTAAGCGATTAAAATTTGCAGGTGTAATTGACTATATTTTAATCTGACGTAGATAAGTAATCGTTTAAAGAAAAGCCCTAAACCCAAAGGACTTAGCGCTTTTCTATATACAATTAAAGTTCAGCTAAAACACTTAACTTCAAAGTATCGTTGGGTTTTGTTTCACTCAACCCAACCGACTGTTACTCATCAATTGAGCGTAGTAGGGCGTTAATGCCTACTTTTTCACGTGTTTGTTGATCTACTTTTTTCACGATAATTGCAGCGTAAAGGCTGTGGGTGCCATCTTTTGACGGTAGTGCGCCTGGTACAACTACTGCGCCTGCTGGTACGCGGCCGTAGTGAATTTCGCCAGTTTCGCGGTCATAAATACGGGTGCTTTGGCTGATGTAAACGCCCATTGAAATTACCGCGCCTTCTTCAACAATTACGCCTTCAACAATTTCAGAACGTGCGCCAATAAAGCAGTTGTCTTCAATGATGGTTGGGTTAGCTTGTAGAGGCTCTAAAACGCCGCCTATGCCAACGCCACCTGATAAATGTACGTTCTTACCAATTTGTGCACACGAGCCTACAGTCGCCCATGTATCAACCATGGTGCCGTCGTCAACGTATGCGCCAATATTTACGTACGATGGCATAAGTACAACGTTTTTACCTACAAAGCTGCCTTTACGCGCTACTGCGTTTGGTACTACGCGCATACCACCTTGCTGAAATTGCTCTGGCGTGTAGTCGCTAAATTTAAGTGGTACTTTGTCGTAAAATTGGTTTACGCCGTCGTTCATTGGTTGGTTGTCGCGAATACGAAACGACAGTAATACTGCTTTTTTAAGCCACTGGTGTACAACCCATTCACCTGATATTTTTTCGGCAACGCGTGCTGCGCCGCTATCAAGTAAATCAAGTGCGTCGATAATGGCTTGCTTTACGTCGCTAGATACTGTGCTTGGGCTAATGCTATCGCGGTTGTCCCATGCGTTTTCGATCATCGTTTTTAAATCTGACATGTGTGTCCTCTATTCTGTTTCGGCGTTGAATTTTTTACGTAATGCCTGATGAATTTTTGCTTGCTCTTCATCAGTCAGCGCTTGGTATTCGTTATTAGATACAACAAAGAAATCCTCGGCACGTTCACCTACCGTTGTAATACGGGCAGCGTGAATGTGTAGTAAATGCGCTTGGAAAACTTCGGCTATTTTGGTTAGTAAACCTTGTATATCGACGGCTTGAATTTCTATTAAGCTACGGTCTTTGCGTGCATGTGGGCGCAACACAATTTTAGGTTTAATATTAAAATCTTTAAAGCGTTGAGAGCGGCTCTTTTTAAAGCGAATCTTTTTACGCGGATCGCTTAGTGCTTGCTCAAGCCCGCGTTTAATTGATTGCGCTCGACCGCTCGCTATAGGGTCGCCACTTACTTCAAGTATTACAAAGCTAAACAGGACGTAACCGTCTTTTGTGGTCAGTACTTGCGCGTGCTGTATTTGTGCTTTTTTAGAGCCAATTACACTCACTAATCTTGCAAATAGTGCTCCAGAGTAAGGGCTGTATACAAATACTTGTGTACCACCATGCATTGCTTTGTTAGATACAATTACACTGGGTTGGCTTAAATCGGTGCTGCTTAATAAATGCTCACTTTGCCACGATATTTGTTGTTCGCTAAAGGCGGTAAAGTAGTTGGCTTTAAAGCGACTCCAAATTAAATCAATTTTATTCTCAGGGTAACCTAAGTTGAGTAGACGTTGTTTAGCTTGGTGCTTTTTATCGCGAATTTGGTCGCGTTGATCCATTGGGTTTTCAAGCCCTAAGCGTAATGCGCGCTGCGTGTGCAAGTACAATTCACGCAGTAGGGTGTTTTTCCAATCGTTCCATAAGTTGTCATTAGTTGCACGTATGTCGGCAACGGTTAAACAATATAAATAGTCGAGTTGGCGCTCTGTTTTAATACGTGTTGCAAAGTCTTTTATTACAGCAGGGTCGTTAATGTCTTTACGCTGCGCGGTAACCGACATAAGTAAATGGTTACTTACAAGCCATGCGACTAATTTCGAATCAGAGGATGAAAAACCATGTAATTTAGCAAAGGCTATAGCATCAACAGCGCCAAGTTCTGAGTGATCTCCCCCTCGGCCTTTAGCAATGTCGTGAAATATACCGGCTAAATAAAGTAGCTCTGGTTTGTCCATTCGAGTGACTATTTCACTACAAATAGGAAACTCGCTAATGCCTGTTTTATCAAAGTATTCGTAAATATTTTTGATTAATTTGTGAGTATGCTCATCTACGGTGTAGGCGTGAAACAAATCGAACTGCATTTGTCCAAATATATTACGCCACTGCGGTAAGTAGGCGGCAAGCATGCCGTGCTTGTGCATAAGCGTAAATGCGCGGCCCATACCATTAGGGTGTTTAACTAAGCGTAAAAAGGCTTCACGACAGGCTGCATAATCTTGTAAATCCCCCAATAAACGACGGCGTACTTGGCGAATTGTACGAATAGTGCTTGGGTAAATATGCGTTATTGTAGGGTTGTCTGCTATGTGCTCAAACAATACAAAAAGTTGGTCACGTCTAAAAAATACAGATGGATCTTTTACGCGTATTTGATGACCCACTTGCTCAAAGTTTCTGTCGAGTACTATCACCGTTTTTTCACTACTTTCGGGCATGATACTTTGCTCAAAGTATGAAAGTAGCATTTGGTTAAGTTCACGAACGCGGCTCATTATTCTAAATAAGCGCTTCATCATACGCTCAACAGAGGCTTTACCGTCGCTACCAAAACCTAAAATTTCGGCGGCTTGTGGTTGATGATCAAACAATAAGCGGTTTTCAGCCCGACCTGCAGCTAGATGCAGTGCAAAGCGAATATTCCATAGGTTTTCTAGGCACTCTGAAAGCTCTTGAAACTCTTCATGGGTTAAGTAGCCGTGACTTATTAACTCTTGCAGAGTTTCGGTTCTAAAGTGCTTTTTTGCAACCCAAATAATGGTTTGCAAGTCGCGCAGGCCACCGGGGTTTTCTTTAATGTTTGGCTCAAGATTATACGCGGTGCCGTGGCACTTTTTGTGACGTAAGTTTTGCTCTTGAACTTTGGCAGTAAAAAACTCACCGGAGCGCCATACGGGTGTTTCTAGAATATGCGTTTTGAGTTTTTCAAACTCAATATGATTACCAAAAATAAGGCGGCTTTCAAGTAAGCTGGTGGCAAAAGTAACGTCTTCACGTTTTTGCTCAATGGCTTGTTCTATCGTGCGCACGCTGTGGCCAATCTCTAAGTTGAGATCCCATAGCATGGTGACAAACTGGCCTATTTTTTCGCATATTTCTTCGCTTGGCGGTTTAGTTACAAGCAATAAAAAGTCGATGTCGGAGTAGGGATGTAGCTCGCCACGTCCGTATCCGCCTACTGCTATTAATGCTAAATCAGGTTCGCGCGCTAAGTCGTAAACATGAAAAAGCTTAATTAGTAGGCGGTCAATAAACTCAGCCCGGGCATTAATTAAATTCCCAACCGGTTGTTTAGAAAATTCGTTATGTAACCATTTATAAAAATAGCTAGAACAATCGCGATAATCACTAAGTTGCTCTGCATCGCTGAGCAACTTTTTTACTTTGTT
This sequence comes from Pseudoalteromonas sp. SR43-7, assembly GCF_014163785.1. Taxonomy (NCBI): domain Bacteria; kingdom Pseudomonadati; phylum Pseudomonadota; class Gammaproteobacteria; order Alteromonadales; family Pseudoalteromonadaceae; genus Pseudoalteromonas; species Pseudoalteromonas sp. SR43-7. Next base: position 42,722 of record NZ_JACJDY010000012.1, read on the forward strand.
GGGTAATGCCACGTGGGCTGGCTCCTAATTTCTTATTTATTATTAGTGTTCTATGATCCTGTCGATAGTATCATCTGATCGTAGCGTTAAAATTTCAACACCATTTTCAGTCACTAATAAAGTATGTTCCCACTGTGCAGACAAGCTGCGGTCGCGAGTTACTACAGTCCAATCATCTTTAAGTAGCTTACATTGGCGTTTACCCGCATTAACCATTGGCTCAATTGTTAAGCACATGCCCGCTTTTAAAGTTTCGCCAGTGCCCGCTTTACCGTAATGCATTACTTGTGGTTCTTCATGAAATCCTGCGCCAATACCGTGGCCGCAATATTCACGAACAATAGAGTAATTAAAACTTTCTGCATATTTTTGAATAGCTGAGCCAATATCACCTAAGCGCACACCAGGTTTTACCATTTTAATAGCAAGGTATAAGCTTTCTTGTGTTACTTCGGCAAGACGCTTAGCTTGGGTGTTTGGTGTACCAACGTGGAACATTTTAGAAGTATCGCCGTGGTAGCCATCTTTAATGACAGTGACGTCAATATTTACGCTGTCGCCTTCTTTTAATGCTTTGTCATTTGGAATTCCGTGACAAATAACATGATTAACTGACGTACAAACTGATTTTGGAAAGCCATGATAATTTAACGGAGCAGGGATTGCTTGTTGCACATTAACAATATAATCATGACAAAGTGTATTTAGCTCATCGGTGGTAACACCCGGCACTACATGAGGGCCGATCATTTCAAGTACATCGGCCGCTAAGCGCCCAGCTACGCGCATTTTCTCTATTTCTTCAGGGGTCTTGATAATAGCGCTCATTGAGGCTCCAAAGTTGAGTTTCTAACATTTATCGCCGAACAAATTTTGCACGCGACGTTGAGTATTTAATTTTAATATGGTATAAAGCGCGCCGTCTTTTTACAAATAAATTCTTAAATGATTTTTTGTATTTAAGGCAAACACAATTTTATTTTAACACACACACGTATCGTCACATACACTTGGGTGCATTTGAAGTTTAATTACTTCGGTGTTGGTGCTATGGGATATGTGGAGGCCTAACCCTAAACAACTATAGAGGATCTATAAAATGGCAAACGTTTCAATGCGCGATATGCTTCAAGCTGGTGTTCACTTTGGTCACCAAGCACGTTACTGGAACCCTAAGATGAAGCCTTTCATCTTCGGCACACGTAACCGTGTACATATCATCAACCTTGAGCAAACTGTACCAATGTTCAACGACGCACTTAAGTTTTTATCAAGTGCTGCAGCAAACAAAGGTAAAGTTCTTTTCGTTGGTACTAAGCGCGCAGCAAGCGACGCAGTTAAAGCAGCTGCTTTAGAAAGCGATCAGTTCTTCGTAAATCACCGTTGGTTAGGTGGTATGTTGACTAACTGGAAAACTGTACGTCAATCAATCAAGCGTCTTAAAGACCTTGAAGCACAAAGCCAAGACGGTACTTTCGAGAAATTAACTAAGAAAGAAACGTTAATGCTTAACCGCGAAATGGAAAAGCTTGAAAAGAGCCTTGGTGGTATCAAAAACATGGGCGGTCTTCCAGACGCGCTTTTCGTTATCGATGCTGACCACGAGCACATTGCTATCCGTGAAGCAAACAACCTAGGTATCCCTGTTGTTGCAATCGTTGATACTAACTCTAACCCAGACGGCGTTGATTACATCGTTCCTGGTAACGATGATGCTATCCGTGCTGTAAGCCTTTACACTAGCGCTGTTGCAGCTGCTATCACTGAAGGTCGCGAGAATAACATCGTTGCTCAAGCTGAGAAAGACGATTTCGTTGAAGCTGAGTAATTAGCTATCATCAAGTCTTCATCTTTTTAAGGTGAAGACTTGTTATTCTTGTAGAGCGGGTAACCCGCTTATCTAAACCAGATTTCAGATTTGAGGATTTACTAATGGCTGTAACTACTGCCCTAGTTAAAGAATTACGCGAGCGCACAGGCGCTGGCATGATGGATTGTAAAAAAGCGTTAACTGAGACTGATGGCGACATCGAGTTAGCGATTGAAAACATGCGTAAAAGTGGCGCTGCTAAAGCTGCTAAAAAAGCAGGTAACATTGCTGCTGAAGGTACTATCATCATCAAGCAAAACGCTGGTGTTGCAGTACTAGTAGAAGTTAACTGTCAAACAGACTTCGTTGCAAAAGACGTAAGCTTTTTAGCATTTGCTGATAAAGTTGCTGAAGCTGCAATTGCTGACACTCTTACTATCGAAGACTTACAAGCTAAGTTTGAAGAAGACCGTGTTGAGCTAGTAACTAAAATTGGCGAAAACATCAACGTACGTCGTCTGCAGTACATCGCTGGTGAAAACCTAGTTGAGTACCGTCATGGCGACCGTATCGGTGTTGTTGTTGCAGGTGTTGCTGATGAAGAAACACTTAAGCACGTTGCAATGCACGTTGCTGCTTCACGTCCAGAGTACTTAACTCCTTCAGACGTACCAGCTGACGTTGTAGAAAAAGAAAAGCAAGTACAAATCGAAATCGCGATGAATGAAGGCAAGCCTGCTGAAATCGCTGAGAAGATGGTTGTTGGTCGCATGAAAAAATTCACTGGTGAGGTTTCTCTTACTGGTCAAGCTTTCATCATGGAACCTAAAAAATCTGTTGGCGATATTCTTAAAGAGAAAAACGCAACAGTTACTGGCTTTGTACGTGTAGAAGTTGGTGAAGGTATCGAGAAGAAAGAAGAAGATTTTGCTGCTGAAGTTGCTGCTCAAATTGCAGCTGCTAAAGGTCAGTAAGATTAACTATTTGTGATGCAAAAGGAAATTAGATGCAATTAAAGTACTATTTGGTTTTGCTTCACAGCTAGAAATTCTTTAAAATAACCGCGCTTTTATGTTTAACATAAGCGCGGTTATTTTTTATCCATAATTCAATAAAAGTTGGCCCCTATACTATGACTATCAATCGCAAACCTATTTTTAGACGTGTTCTTCTCAAATTAAGTGGTGAAGCTTTAATGGGAGACGAAGGCTTCGGCATCGACCCTAAAGTTTTAGACCGTATGGCACAAGAAATTAAAGAGCTAGTAGAGCTTGACGTAGAAGTGGGTTTAGTTATTGGTGGAGGTAACTTTTTACGCGGTGGTTCACTTGCAGAAGCAGGTATGAACCGCGTAGTAGGCGACCACATGGGTATGCTTGCAACGGTTATGAATGGCCTTGCAATGCGTGATGCGCTACACCGTGCATTTGTAAACTGTCGTTTAATGTCGGCTATTCCGCTAAATGGTGTATGTGACGCTTATAACTGGGCTGAAGCAATTAGTTTATTGAAAACTGGCCGCGTTGTTATTTTTGCAGCGGGCACCGGTAACCCATTTTTTACTACCGATTCTGCAGCGTGTTTACGCGGTATCGAAATTGAAGCGGATACAGTAATTAAAGCGACTAAAGTGGATGGCGTGTACAGTGATGATCCTGTTAAAAACCCAGAAGCGACGCTTTACAGCCACTTAAGCTACAATGAAATCATTGAAAAAGAATTAAAAGTTATGGATTTAGCGGCATTTACTCTAGCCCGCGATCACAATATGCCATTGAGCGTATTTAATATGAATAAATCAGGCGCGCTAAAACGCGTAATTATGGGTGAAGAAGAAGGAACACTTATTTCTTCACAAGCCTCAGATGAAATAATCAAATAATTAGGATTAAACCGTGATTAACGATATTCAAAAAGACGCGCAAGCGCGCATGCAAAAAAGTGTAACTGCACTAGGTAGCCAATTATCTAAAATTCGTACTGGCCGTGCACATCCTGCAATCCTAGATGGCATTATGGTGTCGTACTACGGTGCACCAACGCCTTTAAACCAAGTTGCTAACGTAACAATTGAAGATTCTCGTACACTTGCTATTGGTGTATTTGATAAGTCTTTAGCGCAAGCTGTTGAAAAAGCAATTATGGCGTCTGACTTAGGTTTAAACCCTATGTCGGCAGGTACTGTTATTCGTGTACCACTTCCTCCACTTACAGAAGAGCGTCGTAAAGACCTAATCAAAATTGTACGTGGCGAAGTTGAAGGCGGTCGTGTTGCTATTCGTAACATTCGTCGTGATGCTAATGGTGATGTAAAAGGTTTATTAAAAGATAAAGAAATATCTGAAGATGAAGCGCGTCAATCAGATGATGCGATTCAAAAACTTACAGATAAGTTTATCAAAGAAATGGATACGCTATTAGCTGCTAAAGAAGCAGAGTTAATGGAAATCTAAGTAAGTCCCTGTTTATCTTTTAAGGTTGAATTTGCAGCAGCGTGTTTGGTTTTAAGGCAAAGCATAGCCTATGTAGTGAGGTTATTCCCCATTATTAGGCGATAGCAATGCATAAAACCTAAAAATGCGCTGCCCAAAGGGTTCTGCCTAGATTGAATAAATTACAATCGTGAAAGGTCGACAGGACCTATTAAAATTATTAGTTTTGAAACGCCGTCTAGGGTATACTAGGCGGCGTTTTTTTATGGAATACTCGATATTTATGGTTCTAGATGCTGACACAATTTCACAGCAATGTTTACCCAAACATGTTGCTATCATCATGGATGGGAACGGACGTTGGGCACAAGCTAGAAATAGACCTCGTGTGTATGGGCATAAAAAAGGCGTAGACGCAGTTCGTCAATCTGTTCAGTTTTGTACTAAATTAGGGATACAATCGTTAACCTTATTTGCTTTTAGTAGTGAAAACTGGCGCCGCCCTGAAGACGAAGTAAACACTTTAATGGAGCTTTTCTTATTTGTTTTAACAAAGGAAGTTAAAAAGCTTCATAAAAACAATGTAAAACTGACCATTATTGGAGACTTATCACGATTTTCTGAAGGATTACGTAGCAAGGTAGACGCTGCGCATAAGCTGACTGAAAATAACACCGGATTGCGCTTAAATGTTGCAGCTAATTACGGTGGTCGTTGGGATATGGCTAACGCGGCTAAACAACTTGCTTTGCAAGTTGCGCAAGGCACACTCAACGCAGAAGATATTACAGAAGAGCGCTTAGCACAGCATATGAGCATGGCAGATCAGGCTGAACCTGATTTACTTATTCGCACTGGTGGCGATGTTCGTATTAGTAATTTTTTACTATGGCAAGTTGCTTATGCAGAACTTTACTTTACCGAGACACTTTGGCCTGATTTTAATGAAGCAGCATTTGCTGAGGCTATAGCGTGTTACGTTGCCAGAGAGCGACGTTTTGGTTGTACGGGCGAACAAATAAAACAATTACTCGCTCAAACCTAAATAGAATAAGGGTCACATTTTGTTAAAACAACGAATTTTAACCTCACTTGTGCTTGCACCATCGGCATTAGCTTTGGTTTTTTATACACCGCTTACGTTATTTAGTTACTTTGCCGGTGCAATAGTATTATTAGGCGCATGGGAATGGTCTGCGTTTATGGGTTTATGCGATAAGCTCAAACGTGGTGCTTTTGTTGTATTGATTGCAGCCTTACTTGGCCTGCTTAATTTACATTGGCCTATTGAATCACTATGGGAAAATGGCAAGCTAGTAGGTGATGCAAATTACGTATTTACGCTTTCGTTTGCTTGGTGGATTGTTGCTAGTTATTTAATTTGGCGCTATCCAGAAATGGCTAAAGCGTGGAATGAAGGTTTAGTAATGCGCGGCATTGCAGGTTTATTAACACTTGTGCCGTTATGGCTTGCACTAAATACGCTGCGCAGTGCGCAATATGCTGAATCAACACATTTTGGCTCTGTACTTATTTTAGTCGTATTGGGTATTGTGTGGAGTGCAGACGTTGGTGCTTATTTTTCAGGTAAGAGCTTTGGTAAGCATAAACTTATGCCAAAAGTGAGCCCTAATAAAACAATTGAAGGGTTAGCAGGCGGTGTAGTCGCTTCTATCATTTTTGTTTTAGCATTTTGTCACTTTACCGATGTTGATTTAGGTGTTTGGCCTATCTACGCGATAATGACTGCATTTATTGCATTGTTCTCTGCGGTAGGTGATTTACTGGAAAGCATGTTTAAACGTGAAGCCGGTTTAAAAGATAGCGGCCGTTGTTTACCTGGGCACGGCGGTATTTTAGATCGCATTGACAGCTTAACGGCTGCAGCTCCAATGTTTGTAATGTGCTATGCGTGGACTCTTAGTTTATGAGCCAAAAGCAATTGCTGGTTATTTTAGGCGCAACAGGTTCAATTGGTTTAAGTACACTAGATGTTGTATCGCGCAATAAAGAGTTATTTGATGTTTTTGTTTTAGCTGCAGGGCAAAACGCAAAAAAAATGGCTGAACTGTGTATTGAACACGAACCACTTTATGCGATTATGGCTACCCAGCAAGCCGCTGAGCAGCTATCTGCTTATTTAGCTAATACACCATGTCAAACGCTTGTTATGCACGGCGAGCAAGCAATGTGCGACTTATGTGCTCACCCAGATGTTGATGTCGTGATGTCGGCAATTGTAGGTGCAGCTGGTTTACTGTCAACATTAAGTGCAGTAGAAGCAGGTAAAAAAGTACTCCTTGCTAATAAAGAATCGTTAGTTATGTCAGGTCAGTTGTTTATTGATAAAGTTAAACAACATAAAGCAACCTTGCTGCCAATTGATAGCGAACATAATGCTATTTTTCAATGTCTACCTTCTTCGTTACAAAATGCCAAAGGCGATCAAAATTTACAGCAACATGGCGTAAGTAAAATTTTGCTTACCGGTTCTGGTGGCCCGTTTTTAACGCGCGATATAAACACACTAAAAGATGTAACTGTAAGTGAAGCCGTGGCGCATCCTAACTGGTCGATGGGTCAAAAAATATCAGTAGACTCGGCCACCATGATGAATAAAGGCTTAGAGTTTATTGAAGCTAAGTGGTTATTCAATTGCGACACCAGTGATATAGACGTAGTGATACATCCACAAAGTATTATTCACTCAATGGTGCAATACCACGACGGTTCTATTTTAGCGCAAATGGGTAACCCTGATATGCGCACCCCAATTGCCCATGCACTTGCATACCCTGAGCGAATTAATGCAGGCGTTAAACCGTTAAACTTCTCTGATATATGTGATTTCTCATTCACCAAGCCTGACTTTTCTCGCTATCCAAATTTACAATTAGCGATTGATGCGTGTAGTGCCGGACAAGGTGCTACCACAACAGTAAACGCAGCAAATGAGATAGCAGTAAGTGCATTCTTAAACGGTAAAATTGGTTTTACTGATATATACAAAATAAACGCACAAACGCTTGAAGCTGCAACGTATACCAATGTACAAAGCTTAGATGAAATTTTAGAGTGCGATAAATTAGCGCGTATTAGCGCTTCAGAATTTATAACAAAAGTGGCGCATTAATATGTTTGATTTTTTTTGGAATCTTGGCTCATTTATTTTAGCGCTTGGTATTTTAGTGGCCATACATGAATATGGCCATTTTTGGGTTGCGCGAAAAATGGGCGTTAAAGTGCTGCGTTTTTCAATTGGTTTTGGTAAGCCACTATTAAAATGGCACGATAAATACAATACCGAATATGTGATTGCGGCTATTCCATTAGGCGGTTATGTAAAAATGCTTGATGAGCGTGTTGATGACGTGCCGGCAAACCAACGTCATTTATCGTTTAACGCTAAATCTGTACAAGCACGTATTGCCATAGTTGCAGCGGGTCCAATGGCCAACTTTTTGTTTGCCATTTTTGCTCTTGCTGTAATGTATATGGTGGGTGTGCAGTCGGTAAAGCCTGTGATAGGTAGCATTACCGAGGGTAGCCGGGCAGAGCAAGCGGGCATTATGCCTTCTCAACATATTATAAAAATTGGCGATGATGATATAACGACATGGCAAGATGCCACGTTTGCACTTATGTCTAATTTAGGTGAAGAAAGCGTTGAAGTGATAGTGCGCGATAAAAACCTTCAGCCACGTGTTAAAACCCTTAATTTAGAGGGGTGGAAACTAGATCAGCAAGACGTGCCACCACTAAGCTCGTTAGGTATTGTACCGTTTAGACCTCAAGCCACTTTAACAATTGCCGCCGTAACCAAAGACTCAGCTGCAGAGCACGCTAATTTACAAGTTAATGACACAATTTTGGCTGTAAACGGTGAAACAATAAGCAATTGGCAGCAATTAGTTAATCTTATTACGCAATCAGCTAACAAATCTTTACAATTTAGTGTAAAAAGACAAGATACTATAAAAGCCATTACAGTAACCCCTAAAGGGCGCATTGATAATAACGGTATTGAGCAAGGCTTTTTAGGCGTTGCTCCTGTTGTACAGCAATGGCCTGATGGTTATGTAGAGACTAGACATTACGGCCCGCTCGATAGTATCGTGCGAGGCACAAAAGAAACGTGGCGCTTAATTACACTCAGTTTTGATATGATTGGTAATTTAATTACAGGCCAGGTTTCGGTTAAGAATTTAAGTGGCCCTGTGGGCATTGCAGTAGGCGCTGGAACTAGCGTAAGCTATGGGTTAGTGGCCTTTTTAAGCTTTTTAGCCTTAATAAGCGTTAACTTGGGTGTATTTAATTTATTACCCTTACCAGTGCTTGATGGTGGACACTTAATGTATTACATAATTGAACTTTTTCGTAAAAAGCCGGTCTCTGAAAAGACACAAGAGTTTGGTTTTAAAGTGGGCGCCTTGTTGCTCATTTTTCTAACATGTTTCGCTTTGTTCAATGATGTATCGCGTTTGTAGTTTTACAGCGTGGCAAATTACTAATTAGAACACGATTGTAAAGCACCACTTTAGTAGGGTGTTATGCGGTAATACAGTTGTAAAGGATAAAGATAATAAAATGGCTATAAAAAAACATTTGGCAGTAACAAGTTTATTGGGTGCAAGTTTTGCAGCCCTAGGCCAAAACTCCTTTATTGTTGAAGACCTGAAAGTTGAAGGTTTGCAGCGTGTAGCACTTGGTGCAGCGCTAACACATATTCCTATTAACGTAGGCGATAATGTTGATGACTATACGATTTCAAAAACAATAAAGTCACTTTATCGTTCTGGGCACTTTGATAACATAAAAGCCCTTCGTGATGGCAACAACGTTATTTTTAAAGTAACGGAACGTCCTACCATCAGCTTCATTGAGTTTGAAGGCAATAAAGACATTAAAGACGAGCAGCTTAATGAGTCTCTTGATCAGCAAGATATTCGCCAAGGTGAGCCACTTGATAAAACCGTTATCGATAGTATCGAAAAAGGCTTAGTTGAGTTTTTCCACAGTATTGGTAAATACAACGCTAAAGTAGATATCAGTATTACTAAGTTGCCTCGTAACCGCGTTAAACTTAAATTAGAGTTTGATGAAGGTGATGCAGCTTCTATCCGACAAATTAACTTAGTGGGTAATGAACTTTTTTCTAATGAAGAGCTTCTTAAACTTGCTGAATCTCAGCAAGATTTACCTTGGTGGCAGTTTATGGGTAGCGATCGCTACCAAAAGCAAACCATTGAAGGCGATTTAGAAAAAATTCGTAGTTATTATTTAGACCGTGGTTACCTACGTTTTAATATCGATTCAACGCAAGTATCAGTGAGCCCTGAACGTGAATCAGTTTACGTTACAGCTAACTTAACTGAAGGCGTAAAATATACCGTTAAAGGCTTTGACTTTATTGGTGACTTGCTTGGCCGTGAAGACTTAATTAAAAGTGTTATCCCACTTAGAGCGGGTGAGCTTTATAACGGTTCTGTAGTTACTTCGTCAGAAGAATTTATTAAAAGCTATTTAGCACGTTTTGGTTACGCTAACGCTGAAGTACGTACAATTCCAGAAATTGACGACGAAAAGCAAGAAGTACAACTAACACTATCGGTTAATCCAGGTAAGCGTGTATATGTTCGTCGTATTATTGTTGGTGGTAACCAAAATACAGCTGATGAAGTACTTCGCCGTGAAATGACACAACTTGAAGGCGCCTGGTTATCTAATCAAAACCTTGAGCGTTCAAAACTACAAATTCAACGTTTGCCTTACATGGAAACTGTTGATTTTAACGTAGTGCCTGTACCAGGTGTGGATGACCAAGTAGATGTAGATTTTACTGTAAAAGAGCAATCAGCGGGTAGCTTTAATGCTGGTCTTGCTTATGGTTCTTACTTAGGTCTGCAGTTTAATATTGGTGTAACAGAATCTAACTTTTTAGGCACAGGTAACCAAATTGGTTTAAACCTTAACACGTCTACAGGTTCTGAAAGCTTAAGCTTATCGTACACAGACCCATACTTTACGCCAGATGGTGTATCGCAAGGCAGTAGCATCTTTTACAGAAACTACGATGCAAGTAAATTTAGTCTTGTTGAGTACAAATCAAAAAGTTATGGTTTAGGCACAAATATTGGTTTTCCAATTGATGCTGTAAATCGTGTTAACTTTGGCGCCCGTTGGATTAAAGAAGAGCTTTCGGATATTGCAGAGTACGAGCAAACGCGTGTACTTCGTGAAACATTCTTAGATCCAGACAACCCAGATGCAGGCTTTGACTTTACTAAGTATGAGCTGAGTGTTGGTTGGTCGCGTATCACCGTTAACCGTGGTTTATTCCCAACAGCGGGTTCGCGTCAAACTCTAAACTTAACAGCAACAACGCCTAACTCAGATCTTCAGTACTTTAAACTGAATTACGATTCGCGTTTTTACTGGCCTATATCAAATGACCACCGTTGGGTATTCTCAACCCGTGCAGCACTTGGTTATGGTAATGGTTATGGCTCTACAAACGGGTATGAGCAAACACTTCCATTCCAAGAGTACTTCCGTATAACGGAAATGGAACTTCGTGGCTTTGACCGTAATACAATATTACCACGTGCTGTATCGCGTATACCGCAGTCTATTCCAGGTACGCCAGGTGCAGACGGTACTACAACCGGTAGCATTGGTGGCGCATCAGAATTTGATATTCTAGTGCCGCAAGGCCGTATTGGTGGTAATGCTAAAGCAGTGGCAGGTATGGAGCTAATTGTTCCTACGCCATTCTTAGATGAAGAAAATACCAGCTCTGTACGTACTAGCTTCTTTGTTGATGCTGCAAACGTATGGGATACTGAGTTTAACGTAGACCGCTATCAAAACTTAGGCGTTGATGAACGTGCTAAATTAGATGACTATTCAGACCCAATGCGCTTTAGGGTTTCAACCGGTCTTTCATTACAATGGATCTCTCCAATGGGTCCAATGCTGATCAGTTTTGCGTATCCATTGCAAAAAGAAGAAGATGACGATACGAAAACCATCAGCTTTAACATTAGTAACACTTTCTAAAGGAGTTTTTTGTGAAAAAATTATTTAAATCAACAGCTGTAGCAGTTTTAGCAACTTTAATGATGGGTACTTCTGTGAATGCATTTGCACACAAAGTAGGTATTGTTGATATGCAGGAAATCTACAAGCAAATTCCTCAAATGGCTAAAATTGAACAGTCTTTACAAACTGAGTTTGCTGAACGTCGTCAAGAACTTGAAAAGTTACAAGGCGATATTCGTTTTGAAGCTGAAAAATTTAAACGCGAAAGTACAACTATGAGCCAAGCTCAAAAAGATGCACTACGTGATAAAATCCAAGGCATGCAAAAAAATCTTGCTGAACAAGGTCGTCCTTTAGAGCAAGAAATCAAAGCGCGCCAAAACCAAGAACTTGCTAAAGTTCAAGGTGTGATCATCAAAACAATTGAAGAAATTGCTAAAGACGGCGACTTCGACGAAGTTAAAGTAAAAGACACAACAATTTACTTTAATCCTAAAGAAGTAACTGATCTTTCGTCTAAAGTTGTAGCCGCTGTTAGTAAGAAATAATCACTCTATGCAAAATTATACGCTTTCGCAAATTGCGGAACTTCTAGGCGCCGAGCTTCAGGGTGATGGCGCTTTAGAAATAAAAAAAATAGCGACACTTGCAAATGCCCATTCTGGGCATATTGCATTTTTAGCGAACTCAAAATATCGCTCGCAACTTGAAACTACTCAAGCTAGCGCAGTAATAGTAAGCCAAGCCGATGCTCAGTTCTTTAGTGGTAGCAAAGTTATTGTTGCTAATCCGTACGTAAGTTACGCAAAATTAGCGCAATTTATGGATACAACACCACGCTCAGCCTCGACGGGTATTCATCCAAGTGCTACGGTTCATTCAACAGCGATTGTTAGTGACAGCGCCGCTATAGGTGCTAATGCAGTCATTGAAGCTGATGCGGTGATAGGTGACAATGCGCAAATTGGTCCGAACAGTTTTATCGGAGAACGTGTTAAAATAGGCTCTGGCACTAAGCTTTGGTCTAGTGTGACTATTTATCACGATGTTGAAATTGGTTCAGATTGTTTGTTTCAAGCAAATAGTGTTGTAGGTAGTGATGGGTTTGGTTATGCGAACGAACGCGGGCAATGGGTAAAAATACCTCAGCTTGGCTCTGTGATCATAGGTAACAAAGTTGAAATTGGTGCAAGCACGACAATTGATCGTGGCGCACTGGACAATACCATCATCCATAGCAATGTTATTATCGATAATCAGTGTCAAATAGCGCACAACGTTGAAGTTAATTCAGGCACCGCAATCGCGGGCTGCACCGTACTTGCAGGAAGCGTTACCATTGGCAAAAACTGTCAAATTGGTGGCATGGTTGCAATTAATGGTCACATGTCTGTATGTGATGGTGTTATAATTACCGGCATGAGTATGGTGACAAAATCAATCACCGAACCAGGTATTTACTCATCTGGTATGCCCCATACAACAAACAAAGAATGGCGTAAATCAATAGCTCACTTGCGTAACCTTTCAGACATGAAATCTCGTCTTAAAGCGCTGGAAGCATTGGCTAAGTCATAACGTTGAACACTAATAAGGATGCTATTTTGGCAAACGAATTAAATAGCCTTGATATTCAAGAAATTTTAAGTTTATTACCGCACCGTTACCCGATGCTATTAATTGATCGTGTTATTGATTTTACACCTGGAAAATCTTTACATGCTATTAAAAATGTTTCTATAAACGAACCTATATTTACTGGCCATTTCCCAAATCAGCCAATTTTTCCTGGTGTGCTAATATTAGAGTCAATGGCGCAAGCTACGGGTTTATTAGGTTTTAAAACAGTAGAAAATCGTAGTGAAAACGAATTATATTTATTTGCTGCTGTTGATAACGCACGTTTTAAACAGCCAGTGATCCCAGGTGATACAATGCACCTTCATGTTGAGTTTTTAAAAGAACGTCGCAACATTTGGAAGTTTGCAGCAGAAGCTAGAGTCGACGGCAAAGTAGTGTGTAGTGCCGAAATTATGTGTGCGAGAAGAGAGTTTTAATAGTGATCCATTCTACAGCAATAATCGAACCTGGCGCTAAACTAGGCAACAATGTCTCAGTTGGTCCGTATAGTTATATTGGCAATGATGTTGTTATCGGTGATAACTGTATTATTGAGTCTCATGTTGTTGTTAAAGGGCCATCAACTATTGGCTCTGGCAATCATATTTTTCAGTTTGCGTCTGTGGGTGAAGCCTGCCAAGACAAAAAATACAACAACGAGCCAACCACATTAATCATGGGTGATAACAATGTTATCCGTGAATGTGCCACTATTCACCGTGGTACAATTCAAGACCAAGGCGTTACTAAAATTGGTAGTAATAACTTATTTATGGCTTATACACACGTTGCACATGACGCGGTAATTGGCGATAACGTAATTTTTGCTAACAATGCAAGTGTGGCCGGCCATGTACATGTAGGCGACTGGGTTATCTTAGGTGGTAATTCGGGAGTTCATCAGTTTTGTAAAATTGGTGCACATGCCTTTATTGGTATGTATTCAGGTGTTAACAAAGATGTACCACCTTTTGTTACTACCATAGGTATGCCAGCAGGTCCTGCCGCTATCAATAAAGAAGGCATGAAACGTCGTGGTTTCGAAAGTGATGAAATTATGGCTGTACGCCGTGCATACAAAGCGTTTTATCGTAAAAGCTTAGGTGCAGACGAAGCGATTGAATCGCTTAGTGAAGATGCTGCAAAGTATCCTGCTGTAAAGTTGATGGTCGACTTTGTTAAAAGCTCAGAGCGCGGCATCGTAAGATAATTCGCGCGTTTTGCTTTAAGCATTAAAAAACCACCCTAGATGATAAATCGAAGGTGGTTTTTTATTGTCCTGCTTTTAAGCTAATTCAGTTAATACTCAGGCTACTCAAGCTAGTATGCGCCTAATTTGTATAATAAAAGTCATCCTATGCGTTTACCTAAGTTAGTTGTCACTCTTTTTATAACTTCAGCTTTAGCCGCTTGTAGTAGCCAACCTATTGTTAAGTCATCTGCTGGAGAAATTACTCAAGTAGGAAAAGCTTCTTTTTATGCTGATAAATATCACGGCAGAACAACTGCCAACGGAGAGCGCTTTAGCCAACAAGCCGCCACGGCAGCCCATTTAGAATTCGATTTTGGCACTAAGGTGGTTGTTACCAATCTAGCTAATAACAAATCAGTCACGGTAAGAATTAACGATAGAGGTCCGTATGTGCGAGGTCGTATTATTGACTTATCAAAGAGTATGTTTAAAAAGATAGCCGACCCTAAAGTCGGCGTTATTGATGTATCAGTAACGGTTTTAAAACCGGGTAGTTAGCGCAACATAGTCGGGATGAGTGCCACTGAGCTCTTTATGAGTGCCTTGCGCAACTACTTTACCGCCTTCTAACCATACAACATTATCCATTTGAGCAAGTAGAGCGGGATCGTGCGTAATTGTCAGCACGCTGGCGTTATTCATAACGTGCATTATTGCTTGCATTACCCCTTGCTTAGATTGATTATCAAGACCTTCTGTTGGTTCATCAAGTACTAAAATAGCAGGGTTTTTAAGTAATGCTTGGGCAATGGCTATACGTCTAGACTGGCCTTGCGACACGTTACGCCCGCCAGTGCCTAATCGTGTTTTTAAACCTTCTTTTAGCTCATTAAACCATGGGCTCAATTGAGCTAATGCGAGCGCTTCAATCATTTGCTCTTTGGTTGCATTTGGCGCGGCATAACGTAAGTTTTCACTTAATGTACCATCAAAAATATGGTGCTGCTGGGCGAGTATATTTATAACATTTGCGCGTATATCATTATTTAACGAACGTAAGTCAACAACGCTATTTTGATTGTTTAGCGTTATGCTGCCTTGTTGCAAAGGCCATAAACCAGTAAGTAAATTTACAAGCGTCGTTTTACCGCTGCCGCTTCTACCTACAATCGCTACCTTTTGCTGAGGCATTAGTTCAAAACTGATATTAGTTAGCGCTGTTTGTTCACCATATTGATAGCTAATATTGTTAAGTATTAACGTGTGATTTTGCGCGCTAAAGTTTTCATCAATGTCTACATGTGTATCTTTAACTTGTGAGCTAGCTGCTTTATCTTCAAGTGTAAACAGTCGCTCTGCTGCTTTTAAAACACTTGGAAGCTCTATAAACGCGTTGGGTAGTAGCAATACGCTTTCAAAGCTTGCCAGTACAAACAAACTTAACATAGCAAGTTCTACATTTACCATACTGCTTGCGTAAACCAGTGGGACAATGGTTACTATGCTAGCAAGCATCGCTAATTGAACAACCAACAAGCTTAATCCATCTGAGTTTGCCAGTGCTTTGTGGCGAATAAATAATTGCTGATTGTACTGATCGCTTAATTCGTCGCACTTATTAAGCTGCTGCGAATGGGCTTGATAAATACTAAGCTCTCTAAGGCCTGTAAGTGTATCTGAAAGCTCAGAGCGAAGTTGTGCACTCAGTTGTGTTTCTTTATGGCTGTTTTTAGTGAGCTTTATGCTAAGTAGGGCAGGTATAACCACACCAATAAGTATAATGCCAGTAAAGCAAATAAGGGCGACGTTGCCATTATAGGCCGACATAAACAGCATGATGATTGGTACACTTAAAAGAGCAACCAGCATAGGCAGTAAAACGTTTAAATAAAATTTGTCGAGTGCGTCTACATCGTTTTGTAATCGGTTAACTAAATCAGCGCTGCGGCTCATTGCTAAATCAACATTGTTAAGCTTGCTTAACGTTGCAAATACATTGGTACGTATTTCACTTAGTAATAAAAACGTGGCGTTATGGGTAACTAGGCGTTCGCCATAGCGCGATGCTGTTCGCACAATAGCTAAAAAACGAATCGTGCCGGCAGGAGTAAAATAATTCATTTGTACGCCCGCAATACCAGCAGCGGCCATTGATGCTAAAAACCAGCCAGATATAGCCAACAGGCCCACATTAGCTAATACCGTAATCGTTGCTAAAAATGTACCCAATAGCATAGCTTTGTAATGAGGAGCACAAAGCTTTAATAAGCGAATAAAATTACGCATGCGCCACCCCTTGTTCAGCCGTTTTTAGTAAGTCAGCAAATGCACCATTTTGCGCTGCAAGTGTTTCAAAGTGACCTTGCTCAGCTATTTTTCCATCGTGCATCACAATGATATTGCTGGCATGTTTAACCGTATTTAATCTATGGGCAATAACTAACACTAAGTTGTTTTTAGCGTACTCATTAATAGCATCTTGAATAAGCAGCTCTGTTTGGCTATCAAGGTGCGCTGTAGGCTCATCAAGCACTAAAACTGGTGCTTGTTTTATGAATGCACGTGCGAGTGCGATGCGTTGCTTTTGTCCGCCAGAAAGCCCTTCGCCTTGCTCACCTATCAGTGTGTTAAAACCACCGGGTAGGGTATTAATAAATTCAAGCACACCAGCTTGTTTTGCCGCATGTTCAAGCTCTTGCTGTGTGGCAGTGGGTTTGGCCAATTTAATGTTGGCAGCAATGGTGTCGTAAAATAGCGTTGCTTTTTGTGGTATCCATGCAATATTATTTTGCAAGTAAGTAATATCGGTTGTACTTAAACTCTGCCCATTAACAGATAGGTTGTTAATCACCTCAGGGTGAAACCCTAATAGACAATCAAACAACGTACTTTTACCTGAGCCACTACTGCCCACAACTGCAATTAAGCCTTTATTTGGCAGTGTTAAATTTATATTTTTAATCCCTTCGTTACTACCAGGGTATATAAAATTAAGGTCGGTAATACTTATTGAATTAATTGTATTTAAAGTTAAATTGTTTTCAGGTGCGCTGGTAGTTACTGGCGCATTTACGTCACTTGGCAGTGGGGCATTTAAAATCGCAACCATATCGGCCGCCGCACTAATACCTTGTAAACGTGCATGGTAATGGCTACCCAGCTGGCGCAGTGGTAAATAAAATTCAGGCGCTAAAAGTAGCACCACAAAGCCAGTGGCAAAATCAAGAGTGCCAAAAAATAGTCTAAAACCAATAATTACGGCAACGAGTGCCACGCTAATGGTAGCTAAAAACTCAAGTGCAAATGATGATAAAAACGCGATTTTTAAAACATCGAGTGTCGCGTGTCTAAAATCATCTGAAATTTTAGCTATTTGTTTAAGCTCGGTACGTGTTGCATTAAATAGTTTTAGCTGAGTTAAACCTTGCACGCGGTCAAAAAAGTAATTGCCCAGTACAGCAAGTTGCTTCCAGCGTTTTTGGTTTAAAGCTTCGGCTTTAGAGCCTACTAAAATCATGAAAAAAGGAATAAGTGGGGCGGTTAATAAAAATATCAGCCCAGCTTTATAATCTGTCGGAAAAATAACAACCAATATTGCCAGCGGAATAAGTGCGCTGTAAGCAACACCTGGCAAGTATTTAGCGTAATAGTCGTGAAGTGCTTCAACGCCATTATGCAGGGTGTTTAATGTAGCGCCTTGGCCGTGTTGTTCTATATAACTAGGCCCAAGTAAGCTGAGCTTATGGAGAAGTGTTTGGCGCATAGCCGATTTTATTTTAAGCGCAGCAAATGCACTTAAGCGCTCACTTAACGCTAAAAACACCGCGCGCAATAAAATAATGCCTGCTAAGGGCCATAATAAATGAGTGACTTGGGCTAAGTTATTACCTTCAAACATTACATTATGAATAGCTTGAGCCAGTAAATAAGCACCTGCAATCATCAGTAGTGCGTTAAAAGTACCCAGTGCAATGCTTAACTTTAACCACACTGCAGCGGGTTTACTTTGACGCTTTAAAAAAGCGCGCAGTGATTGCTGCTGCGCGCGATCTGGTCGGGGGTTAGTCGTCATCTTTTGTGTTGTTAGCATCATTTAATAAATCGTGCATGGCTTGTTCATCATCAGCAATGCTGTTTTTATTTTGATGAAACTCGTACCACATTACATTTATTACACCTAAGGTACAGGCCAAAAGTACACCTAAAATCCAAGCGAAATACCACATTGTTTAGTCTCCTTAGTAGCTACCATGAGTGTTGTTTTCAATTTCTTCTACCGTTACTCTGCGCCACATTTTTACGTAACACCAAGTGGTGTAGGACAAAATTAGTGGTACAAAAATACACACTGCAACAAACATTATATTGAGCGTTTTATGGCTCGATACCGCATCCCAAATTGTTAAGCTAATATTAGGGTTATTACTTGATGGCATAATAAATGGGAATAGAGAAACACCGGCCGTCATAATTACGCCAATTAACATTAAGCTTGTTGAAATAAGTCCAAGTGCAGGTTTATTTAATTTTGAAAACACAAGTGCACTTAATGCCATTGCAAAGGCTAAAATAGGGAAGGTCATTGTCCACGGACGGGTGTTGTAATTACTTAACCAAGCACCTTGCGCTGTAGTGACTACTTTAGCTAGAGGGTCTGCATGACTTTGTGTATCAGCCATAGATACAACTTGGTAACCCGTTAAGTTAGCCACCCAAAAACCAGCTGCAGCAAATAACACGATAAACACAATAAGAGAATAGCGGCCATATTGACCCGAACGCTCTGCGACCACACTTGCTGTTCGAAGTTGTAACCACATACCCGCATGCGCAACTAACATGGTAATACTTACTAAACCTGCAAGTAATCCAAATGGGTTAAGCAAGCCAAAAAATGATCCTTGGTAGCTAACACGCATAAGGTTATCAATATTAAACGGTACGCCTAAAAATAAATTACCAAACGCAACACCAAATACTAATGCTGGAATTGCGCTGCCTGCAAGCAAGCCCCAATCCCAGTTATTGCGCCAGCGTTTTGAGTCTACTTTACTGCGGTAATCAAATCCAAGTGGTCTAAAAAACAAAGCAAAGAGTACTAGCATCATGGCAAAGTAAAAGCCCGAAAATGCAGCTGCATAAACCATAGGCCACGCCGCAAATAACGCGCCGCCTGCCGTTATAAACCATACTTGGTTACCATCCCAATGCGGGCCAATTGTGTTTATTACTGTGCGGCGCTCTGAATCTGTTTTACCAACGAGGCGAAGCAACATAGCAACGCCCATATCCATACCATCGGTAATAGCAAAACCAATAAGCAGCACACCAATGATCAACCACCAAAGCATTTTTAATGTTTCATAATCAAAAATCATGATTGCTCTCCTTCAGTTTTATCAGCTTTGTTTGGTAATTCAAAATGATACTTACCAGTATGCAGCGAGCTTGGCCCCTGCTTAACAAAGCGGATCATCAGCCAGCCTTCCACAATGGCTAAACCAGTATAGAAAACAATAAACCCAGTTAAGCTAATTAAAATATCGTTTACTGTTAGTGACGACGTGGCTAAAAAGGTCGGCAGTATTTCAGATATAGCCCAAGGTTGACGACCATACTCGGCAACAATCCAGCCAAATTCAATCGCTATCCAAGGTAGTGGAATACTCAATACGGCAGCCCATAACAACCAGCGTTTTTGCTCAATCACACGGTGTGCGTTGTAGTAAAATGCCAATATAAATACACCAAGCATGGCCACACCACAGGCAACCATAATCCTAAATGACCAAAACATAGGGCCTACTTTAGGAAAAGAGTCTTTAACAGCTTTTTGAATTTGTTCTTCAGTAGCATCTACAACATCTGGTGTGTAGCGCTTAAGTAGCAAGCCATAACCTAAATCATCTTTTAGAGTATTAAATTTGGCAATATTATCTGGCGTATCTTCACCGTTTCTGAGTTTTGTAAGGTATTCATAAGCAATCATACCGTTGCGAATACGTACTTCATGTTGTTTTTCTAGGTCGTTAATACCCGTTACTTGCTCATCTAGTGAGCGCGTAGCAATTAACCCAAGTGCGTAAGGTATTTTAACCGCCGCATGTGTTACTTGCTCTTCTGAATCAGGAAAACCAAATGCGGTAAACGCAGCCGGAGCTTCTTCTGTGTGCCATTCGGCTTCAATTGTGGCAAGTTTTACTTTTTGGACTTCGCCTACTTCGTAGCCTGATTCGTCACCGAGTAAAATTACACACAAAATTGACGCTAAACCAAAGCCCGAAGCGACTGAAAAAGAGCGTTTAGCAAATGCTAAATCACGGCCTTTTAATATATACCAACTGCTTATACCCAATACAAACATAGAGGCAGCTACATAACCTGCCGATACAGTATGAATAAACTTAACTTGGGCTACAGGGTTAAACACAAGCTCTGCAAAACTAGTCATTTCCATGCGCATGGTTTGATAGTTAAATTCAGCGCCTACTGGGTTTTGCATCCAACCGTTGGCAATTAAAATCCACAGCGCCGACATGTTAGTACCAATGGCCATTAAAAAGGTCGCGCCTAAATGTTGGCGTTTAGAAAGCCTGTCCCAGCCTAAAAAGAACATACCCACAAAGGTCGACTCTAAAAAGAATGCCATTAAACCTTCAATAGCCAGGGGAGCCCCAAAAACATCACCTACGTAATGGGAGTAATAAGACCAGTTAGTACCAAACTCAAATTCCATGGTAAGGCCTGTTGCCACACCAATTGCAAAGTTAATACCAAACAATTTTCCCCAAAACTTAGTCATATCACGATAAATTTCGCGACCGGTCATAACATAAACCGATTCCATAATAACTAAAATCCAGGTCATACCTATTGTTAACGGTACGAATAAGAAATGAAAGAGAGCGGTAACAGCAAACTGTAATCGCGATAGATCCACAAAGGTTTCATCTATCATTATTGACTCCTTGAGAGTGACGGATTAACAGGGCAACATTTTATTGGCAAAGTTAAGATTTAATGAACTTTCAGTAATTACTGAAAGTTTGTAATAGTATTTACGTTTGTGCAATCTTTGTCAACATACATATTAGTAAAGCGTAATATATATTTCCTATGCTACATCAGTATTAAAAACAAACAACATAAAGCCTTAACTTAGGTAATAAAAAACCAGTTATTTAAAGCGTTTAACCAAACAGTAAAACACGGTAAACTAACAAGCATGAACGCCTGGTTTACTTGTGAAATAAAATCAAATGAATAAAGATAAAAAACAACTACGTATTGGTATTGTGGCAGGTGAACTGTCGGGCGATATTTTAGGTGAAGGTTTAATTAAAGCCCTTAAAAAACACTTTCCGGACGCTATTTTTGAAGGAATAGCAGGACCTAAAATGCAAGCGCAGGGCTGTAAAACACTTTACGACATGGATGAGCTTTCGGTAATGGGGCTTGTTGAGGTGCTAGGGCGTTTACCACGTTTGCTTAAAATACGTAAACAACTCGTGCAGCATTTTGTAGATAACCCACCTGATGTATTTATAGGTATAGATGCACCCGATTTTAACTTACGTGTAGAAAAGCCACTTAAAGATGCGGGTATTAAAACCGTGCAGTATGTAAGTCCGTCTGTTTGGGCGTGGCGCGAAAAGCGCATTCATACAATAAGTGCAGCCACTAACTTAGTGTTAGCATTATTACCATTTGAAAAAGAATTTTACGATAAGCACCAAGTGCCATGTACATTTGTGGGGCATACCTTGGCAGACGACATTGCACTTGAGCACGACGATACTAAAGCACGTGAAGAACTTGGCTTAAGCCTTGATGACAAAGTACTGGCGCTACTACCCGGTAGTCGAGGCTCAGAAGTTGGTTTACTAAGCGAGACTTACATTAAAACAGCCGCAGAGCTGCAAGCTAAAAATCCTAATCTTAAAATTGTGGTGCCGTTGGTTAACGAAAAACGCAAAGCGCAGTTTAGTGATATATTAAACGCTACCGCACCAAACCTTAATATTAACCTGCTTGATGGGCAATCAAAATTAGCGATGCAAGCTGCTGATGCTATTTTATTAGCGTCGGGCACTGCAACACTTGAAGGTATGCTTTATAAAAAGCCAATGGTTGTGGGCTATAAAATAAAGCCTTTGAGCTATTGGATTTTTAAAACTTTATTTACGTTTAATATTAAGTACTTTTCGCTGCCTAATTTATTAGCTGACGAAGAGCTAGTGCCTGAGTTTTTACAAACCGAGTGTAATGTGACTAACTTAACAAGCGCACTTACCCCTATGCTCAACACAGATAACAAAGAGCTAAAAGCACGCTTTTTAGCTATTCACGAAAAAATTAGATTAAATGCCAGTGAACAAGCAGCCAATGCTGTGGCGGAGTTAATAAATGCAAATTGATAGACCTAATGTATCCTTAATTGCCGGTGTAGATGAAGTAGGGCGCGGCCCGCTTGTTGGTGATGTAGTTACTGCCGCCGTCATTTTAGATCCCACTAAACCAATAGCTGGCTTAGCGGATTCTAAAAAATTAACAGATAAAAAACGCCAAGCACTTGCAATTGAAATAAAAGAAAAAGCATTGTGCTACGCTTATGGACGCTGCAATCCAACAGAAATTGATGAGTTAAATATTCTGCACGCGACTATGCTCGCTATGACCCGTGCAGTAGAGGCATTAAGTACGCAACCTGAATTTGTATTTATAGATGGTAATCGTTTGCCAAAACTCACTATGCCAGCACAAGCTGTTGTTAAAGGCGATAGCTTAGTGGCCGAAATTTCAGCGGCGTCTATTTTAGCTAAAGTAGCACGCGATGACGAAATGCTTGAACTTGATAAACGCCACCCAGAATATGGTTTTGCAGGGCACAAAGGGTATCCCACTAAAGCGCACTTTGCAGCGCTTGAACAATACGGCGCAATTGACGAGCATCGTAAAAGCTTTAAACCTGTGCAGCGCGTTTTGGCGCAAGCCAATGGTGAGGGCTAAGCATGGCTGCTCCTGATTTTGTTCATTTAAGAGTTCATTCAGACTTTTCGATGGTTGATGGCCTTGCTAAAACAAAGCCAATAGTCGCAAAAGCGCAAGAGCTGCAAATGCCAGCCATTGCAATTACTGATCAAATGAACTTTTGTGGTTTAGTGCGTTTTTATGGCGCCACGCATAATGCAGGTATTAAACCTATAGTGGGTGCTGACTTTTGGGTTCGTAGCCCAGAGTTTCCTGATGAGCCAAGCCGCTTAACCATATTAGCCAAAGACAACGACGGCTATAAAAATATTACCTTACTGATATCTAAAGCGTATCAGCGTGGGCATGTATTTCATCGCCCTGTGATTGACCGCGAATGGTTAGTTGAGCTAAAAGCAGGCTTAATTATTCTCTCAGGCGCTAAAGACGGTGACTTAGGTAAAGCGTTATTAAAAAATAATCCGACTGTAATTGAATCGGTTGTTAGTTTTTATAAGCAGCATTTTAGCGATAACTACTACCTAGAGCTTGTTCGCACCAACCGACCGCTTGAAGAAGATTACTTACACATGGCGGTAGAGCTTGCTGCTAAAGAGCAGCTACCGGTTGTAGCCACCAACGAAGTGGTGTTTTTAAAGCCCGAAAACTTTGAAGCGCACGAAATTCGTGTTGCTATTTTTGACGGTTACACGCTCGATGATAAGCGCCGCCCTAAACGGTTCTCTGAAGAACAATATCTAAAAACACCTGAGCAAATGGCTGAGTTGTTTAGCGATATTCCAGAAGCCCTACAAAATACCGTAGAAATCGCTAAGCGTTGTAATGTAACTGTGCAATTAGGTACTTACTTTTTACCTGATTACCCAACCGGCTCGCTTAAAATTGAAGACTTTTTAGTTAAAGTGTCACAAGACGGCCTAGAAGAGCGACTACAGTTTTTATTCCCCGACGAAGAAGATAGAAAAGTAAAACGTGTTGAATACGATGAGCGTCTTGCAATTGAACTCGGTGTAATCAACCAAATGGGATTCCCAGGTTACTTCTTAATCGTAATGGAGTTTATTCAGTGGAGTAAAGATAATAATATTCCAGTTGGACCTGGTCGTGGTTCAGGTGCGGGTTCGTTAGTTGCGTACGCGCTTAAAATTACCGACCTTGATCCACTTGAGTTTGACTTACTCTTTGAGCGATTCTTAAACCCTGAACGTGTATCAATGCCCGATTTCGACGTCGATTTTTGTATGGATAGACGAGACGAAGTAATTGATCACGTGTCGGCTTTGTATGGTCGGGATGCGGTTTCGCAAATTATTACCTTTGGTACCATGGCTGCAAAGGCGGTAATACGCGATGTAGGGCGAGTGCTTGGGCATCCTTACGGGTTTGTTGATCGAATTTCAAAATTGATTCCGGGTGACCCCGGTATGACACTTGCCAAAGCGTTTGATGTAGAACCACGCTTGCAAGAAGCCTACGATGGCGACAATGAAGTAAAAGATTTAATCGACATGTGTCGCATCCTTGAAGGGTGTACACGTAATGCCGGTAAACATGCGGGTGGCGTAGTAATATCGCCAACCACTATTACCGACTTCGCTGCGCTTTATTGCGATGACGAAGGTAAGTTTCCAGTAACACAGTTTGATAAAAACGATGTAGAAACAGCCGGCTTAGTTAAGTTCGATTTCTTGGGTTTACGTACACTGACTATATTGCAGTGGGCGGTCGATATGACCAATGTGCGCATGAAGCGCCAAGGTAAAGACCCCGTTGATATAAACACCATTCCACTGGATGATAAAAAAAGTATTGAGTTGCTACTTCGCGCCGAAACGACCGCTGTATTTCAGCTAGAGTCGCGTGGTATGAAAGACTTAGTACGCCGCCTTAAGCCCGACTGCTTTGAAGATATGATTGCACTTGTGGCCTTGTTCCGCCCAGGTCCACTGCAATCAGGCATGGTAGATAACTTTATCGACCGAAAACTGGGCCGAGAAGAAATCTCATACCCAGATGCGCAGTATCAACACGAAAGCTTAAAACCAATACTTGATCCAACTTACGGCATTATTTTGTATCAAGAACAAGTAATGCAAATTGCGCAAGTACTAGCAGGTTACACGCTAGGTGGCGCCGACATGCTGCGTCGTGCAATGGGTAAGAAAAAACCCGAAGAAATGGCAAAGCAGCGTTCAACATTTGAAGATGGCGCAAGAAATAACGGCATTGACGGCGAGCTTGCGATAAAAATCTTCGACTTGGTAGAAAAGTTCGCAGGTTACGGTTTTAACAAATCTCACTCAGCAGCTTACGCACTCGTATCGTATCAAACATTGTGGATGAAAACGCATCACCCTGCAGAGTTTATGGCTGCGGTAATGTCGGCCGATATGGATAACACCGACAAAATAGTTATTTTGGTGGATGAATGTGAAAACATGAAGCTCACCTTATTACCACCAGACGTAAATGCAGGTGAGTTTAAGTTTACAGTAAACCTTGAAGGTGAAATTGTTTACGGCATTGGCGCGATAAAAGGCGTAGGTGAGGCACCGGTTGAAGCAATTTTAGAAGCGCGTGCAAAAGGTGGCCCATTTAAAGATTTATTTGATTTTTGTGCCCGTGTTGATTTAAAACGCTTAAATAAACGTGTCACTGAAAAATTAATTTACGCAGGTGCTTTGGATCAATTAGGGCCAGAGAAAACCCAATCTGGGCGTGCTACATTACTAGCCAGTTTAAAAGATGCTATGCGTGCGGCCGATCAACACAACAAAGCTGAGCAATTAGGACAAAGTGACTTATTTGGTTTATTAGCCACTGAGCCTGATGAAGTTGAACAAGCTTTTATTAAAGCCACAGGGCTTACTGATAACGAGTGGTTAGATGGCGAAAAAGAGACGCTAGGCCTTTATTTAACTGGGCATCCAATAAATCAGTACCGCCGTGAGCTTAGGCATTACACTAGCGGAAAAATAGTTGATTTACAGCCAACTAATCGTGATGTGTTTGCAACGGCAGCTGGTTTAGTTATTGCTTCTAGAGTATTAATTAATAAAAAAGGAAATCGTTGGGCCTTAGTAACTTTAGATGACAAGAGTGCACGGATTGATGTACGCTTGTATTCAGACGAGTTTGAAAAGTACCAAGATATGCTCCAAGTTAACAATATCTTGGTAATATCTGGACAGGTCAGCTTTGATAACTTCTCCGGTGGTATTACAATGACCGCCAGAGAAATAAACACCATTGCTCAAGCGCGTGAAAAGCGTATTAAAGCGATTAAAATGACGCTGAACATGGTGCAAATCGAGGCAGGTTTCTTCGATAAATTACAAAAAGTACTCGAACCCTATAAAATGGGAACGTGTCCGATCAAGGTTTATTACCAACGTCCAGATGCGTTGGCGCAATTAACTCTTGGAATCGAATGGTGTGTTACGCCAAGTGACGACTTAATCCATAAGTTATCACTAATGGCTGCGCAAGATGTAGAACTAGAATTTAACTAATTAGGTAGTTTAGAGCATGAGCCTCAATTATCTTGATTTTGAGCTTCCAATTGCAGAATTAGAAGCAAAAATTGAAGAATTACAAAGTATCAGCCGCGCTGGCGAATTAGACCTTGAGTTAGAAGAGGAAGTCAGCAAATTAAAAGAAAAAAGTGCCAAACAAAAACAGGAGATTTTTTCTAATTTAGGCGCTTGGCAAGTATCACAGTTAGCACGTCATCCGTTGCGTCCATACACTCGAGATTATATCGAGCGCATTTTCACGGAATTTGACGAGTTTGCTGGCGATCGTACTTTTGCTAACGATCCAGCTATTTTAGGTGGCATTGCGCGTTTAGATGGCGAACCGGTAATGGTTATTGGCCAACAAAAAGGTCGTGATACTGCTGAAAAAATTAAACGTAACTTTGGTATGCCAAAGCCAGAAGGTTACCGTAAAGCATTACGCTTAATGGAAATGGCTGAGCGTTTTAAAATGCCAATCATGACCTTTATTGACACACCAGGTGCATACCCAGGTGTTGGCGCTGAAGAACGTGGTCAATCTGAAGCAATCGCACGTAACTTAAAAGTAATGGCGTCACTTAAAGTGCCGACAATATGTACGGTTATTGGTGAAGGCGGTTCAGGTGGTGCATTAGCGATTGGTGTTGGCGACAGAGTTAACATGTTGCAGTACAGCACTTATTCTGTAATTTCGCCTGAAGGTTGTGCGTCTATTCTTTGGAAAAGCGCTGACAAAGCACCGCTTGCAGCAGAAGCAATGGGTGTAACCGCAGAGCGCGTTAAAGAGCTAGACTTAATCAACAACTTAGTTGATGAGCCTCTAGGTGGTGCACACCGTAATTACGATGCAATGGCACGTAACTTAAAAGTACGCCTTAAGCGTGACCTAGCAGACTTACAAGCGCTTACGCTTGAAGAAATGCTTGATCAACGTTACAAACGTTTAATGTCGTTTGGTTATTGCTAAATACATTAATTGTTAAAAAAAGCCGCTTATGCGGCTTTTTTGCTTTAAAATGTTCAGAGTTTTTATATAAAAGTGCGGCCATATGCATACAACAGCAATTTATCAGCAATTAAAAAAATCACTAAATAGCTATATTGAGCAAGGTAACACTGTTTTTACTGTGGCGCTTTCTGGTGGTGTTGATTCTGTGGTGTTGCTGCATTTAATGTGTACTTTAAGAGCCGATAACCCTGCAATTGATGTATCGGCTATTTATGTTCACCATGGCTTGAGCCAGTATGCCGATGACTGGCAACGCTTTTGCAAAAACGTATGTATTGAGCTTGATGTGCCTTTTAAAGCCGCAAAAGTTGTAATTGAGCAGCAGTCGCGTACGAGCCTTGAAGCCCAAGCTCGCGATGCACGTTACAAAGCACTTGATGAGCTAAGCCCACAAGGCAGCATTGTTTTATTGGGCCAACATTTAAACGACCAAGTAGAAACGTTTTTACTGCGCTTAAAGCGTGGCTCGGGTTTAAAAGGGCTTGGCGCCATGCACCAAGCGCGTTTGCTGCAAAGTGGCCGTGTATGTTTTAGGCCATTGTTAAACGTAAAGCGAAGCGATATAGAAGCGTTTGCAGCGCGCTTTAGTATTAACCACATAACTGATGACTCAAATACAGATGAAAGTTTTGACCGTAACTTTTTACGCTCAAAAATAGTACCTGTGTTAGCCGAGCGCTTTACTGGGTTTGAACAATGTACAGCACGAAGTATTGAGCTACTACAACAACAGCAAACATTACTTGATGAATATACTCAGCTTGATTTAAATAAGTGTATTAACGAGCACCAAGCACTGTGCATTAGCCAAATAAACGAATACAGCGCAGCGCGTATTGCAAATATAGTACGTGCGTGGCTTACATTATTTACACAAGTCATGCCATCGCAAAAGCAGCTTGAGCAAATTATTAATCAAGCAATGTGCGCAAAAAACGACGCACAAATGCGTATTGATTTGCTCGATGGGCAAATACGTCGTCATCAAGGTTATTTGTATTTTGTAACACCAAATGAAGTATTAACAGATATTGAGCTAAATCATTCACAGCTAAAACTTGCAGACGGGCGCTTATTAATTAAAAGCATTGGTTTTGGAGTAAGACCTCCACACTCAAATGAGCAAGTAATAGTGCGCTTTAATTGCAATAGCGCACGTATTAAACCACTTAAAAAGCCTGGAAGTAATACAGTTAAGCATTGGTTTAAAGATGCAAAAATAGCGCCGTGGCTACGCGCCAGTGTGCCACTTATTTTTTATAATGA
Source organism: Pseudoalteromonas sp. SR43-7 (assembly GCF_014163785.1). Taxonomy (NCBI): domain Bacteria; kingdom Pseudomonadati; phylum Pseudomonadota; class Gammaproteobacteria; order Alteromonadales; family Pseudoalteromonadaceae; genus Pseudoalteromonas; species Pseudoalteromonas sp. SR43-7. The sequence goes on from NZ_JACJDY010000012.1 coordinate 71,601, forward strand.
TGAATTAGTTCAAGTGGTTGGTTGTTTTATAAGCGCTAAGCATGTTGATGAAAATGGTATTTTTTGGGAGTGTAAATAAATGAGTAAACAGCCGCATGTTGGCTTATCGTTAGTAACAAAAGCGCCAATGGGTATGCTAATAACAGCGCTTATTGCTGTTATCGCTAATGTTTTACTTGAGTTAAATATAGTCACGTTAGGTTATGCAGTCGCTGGTGGGATTGCATCTGCAGTACTTTTATTAGCTTATTGGTTAGGTAAAGGTGGATTATTTTTTATTTCAGGCGTGAGCCTGCCACTGCTTTTAGTATTATTTACACCGCTTGCTACTATTACTGCATTACTTAATTTAATTAGCGGATTCTTTTTTGGATTCTGTGCTGCGTTGTTTATTTATAAATTGGTAAGTGCAAAGCCTAGCGGGGGAAGCTAGGCTTTTTTATTTAATGCAGTTAAGTAAAGGCTAGTATGCTTTTGCGCAGTTTCTACCTGATGCCTTTGCTTTGTATAAACCTTTATCGGCTCGAGCAAATATCTCAGTTTCGCAATCTTGGCTGTTAGCTAAAGTAAAACCAATACTAGTTGTTACTTTGTATTTAGACATTAATGGCGATTTTCTTACTAAGCACATTATACGCTCAGCAATCACTTTATTAGTTGTAAACTCAGGGTCTTCAATAAGTAAAGCAAACTCATCACCACCAAATCTAAATACCGAATCAGTGCCGCGTATACTACTACACAGTACTTTTGAAAATTCTTTAAGTGTATCGTCACCAATTTTATGGCCGAAGTTGTCATTAACTTGTTTAAAGTTATCTAAATCAAGCAACATTAAACTAAATGGACGTTGATAACGGCGACAGTTTTCAAGCTTTTGAAGTAAAAAGTCATTAAATTGACTACGATTATTTAAACCGGTTAACGCATCCTTTGTGGCAAGCTTTAGTACGCGGCTATACATCATCGCATTACGAAGTGGATAAACCAGCGCAGTATGTAATGTATGTAATTTTTTCTCAATTGCGTGACCAAGCGGGAATTTACTAAAATAAATTAGCTGCCCTAAGTGGTCTTTATTAATCGCTAAATCAAAAATATAGGGTGTACTATTTGTATCACTTTGTGATGTTTGAGCAGTACCTAAAGTTGATTGAAACTGCAATCCAGAAAAATTGAGCAATTGTTTTGCAAATTTAGCGTAAATAGCCAGAACATCCTCGATCACTAAGCTTGTTTGTAGCTCTGCGACGAGTTCATGCGTTTCAGTTATTTCATTTGTAGGTGATTGTTCAGCCGAAAACGGCAAAAAATCACCGCGACCAGACACACGCTGCGTCAAAATATGGACGTTTTCCATTAAATTCTCCCCCGAGGGTGTTACTTTGCAATAACTAAGCTATTTTTGTGCCATATTTTAAAATTGCATGAAAAACATATGGTTGTTATATTTACTTACAAGCTACTAGTTTAATTTAAACGCGAGGCTGCATTTGCAAAGTATTAATGCTCAAATTTTTGGCTTATTAGTCGCGGCAGTTCTTTTTGTGTGGTTTTTTAAGCGCATTGGCTTGCCGCCTATTTTAGCGTACCTAGCAACGGGGGTTTTAGCCGGTAGTCATGGTATTGGCTGGCTTGCACAATCTCACGAAATAGAGTTTGTAGCTGAACTGGGTATTGTGTTTTTGTTATTTAGTTTAGGGCTAGAATTTTCTATTTCTTGGCTAATGGCAATGCGCAACCTAGTATTTGGTTTGGGCTCATTACAAGTAGGTATAACCAGTTTACTCTTCATTATTATTCTATATTGCTTAAACTTTTCATTACTCACCAGTTTTACCATCGGCACAATTATGGCGCTTTCTTCAACCGCTGTAGTAGTTAAGCTATTAAAAGAAACGGGTGAGCTTAATCAGCGCCGTGGGCAATTAGCCGTTGGTGTTCTACTTTTTCAAGATATTGCTGTTGTTCCTTTATTAATAATACTTCCTTTATTTGCATCAAGTGACTCTCAAAGTATTGGCTGGGCTTTAGCGTTTGCCCTAAGTAAAGGCGCATTTGTATGTGTGCTTCTTTGGGCAATTGGTAAATGGGTATTGCCTATTGTGTTTAAAGAAATAGCGCAAGTACGAACCGATGAGTTATTTGTACTTACCACCATATTAGTCGCGTTGTTTGCAGGCTTTTTAACGTATATGTTTGGCTTGTCTATGGCGCTAGGTGCTTTTTTAGCCGGAATGATGTTAGGTGAGAGCCATTACAGGCATCAGTTAGAGGCCGATATACGCCCATTTCGCGATATTTTAATGGGGCTATTTTTTGTTACTGTAGGTATGCAGCTAGATATTTTATTTGTACTAGGACATATCGTAATAATTATTGGCGCCTTGCTGGGTTTACTGGTATTAAAAATTGCAGTGGTAGCATTTAGCGCGCGGCTAATGCATGAGCGAAACCAAGATTCACTCGCCTGTGGCATTATGCTGTGGCAAATGGGGGAGTTTGGCTTTGTACTTATTGCACTCGCTGGCCAGCATCAATTATTAAATTCAGAGCAAGCTTCATTTTTAATTGCCCTTGGTGTGCTTTCAATGGCATTTACCCCATTTTTGATTGATAAAACGCCATTTATTTTAAAGCGTTTAGGCATACTCGATCGCCCAAGTTTGGCGCTCGAGAGTGAGCCACAAAGTAGTACGCTTTATAGCGACCATGTTGTTATTTGTGGTTTTTCGCGAGTTGGGCAAACTATAGCGCGTTTTTTAAAGCCCGAAGCAATTGACTATGTTGCGATTGAAAGTAACCCAATTTTAGTGCAAGAAGGCAAAGCGGCAGGTGAGCCTGTCATATTTGGCTATGTTAAACAAAAAGATATTTTAAAGTGCGCAGGAGTAGAGCGAGCTCGCTTGGTTATTATTACTTTTACAGAGTTTGATCACGCACAGGTTGTTATTGATGCCATAAAGCAAATAGCACCCAATGTTAAAATACTCATTCGTACCCGTGACGATAGCCAGCTAGATTATTTAAAAGAGCTAGGTGTAACCGAAGTAGTACCTGAGTCGTTAGAGGCAAGCTTAATGCTCGTGTCGCATGTGTTGTCTATGTCGGGCGTACCGATGACGCGTATTGTGCGAAGAGTAAGTAAAGAGCGTCGTAATCGTTATCCGTTAATGCAAAGCTTTTATGCAGGCTATTTTAAAGATAACGAAGATACATCAAGTGACCGGTTAGAGTACTTACATGTGGTTGCTCTGCCTGATAAAGCTTATGCAGTTAATAAAACAATCGAAAATCTTAATTTAGAAAAGCGTCGGGTACTGGTAAAAGCACTGCGCAGAGAAGGGGCCGAAATAGACACGCCATCAGTACAAACAACCTTATTGGCTAATGACGTTTTAGTGTTACAAGGTAAACCAAGGCGTGTTGAGAGGGTAGAGCACTACCTGCTCGACGGCATAGAATAACGTTTCTGTTAGGGCTTAATCTAGTTCTAAAAACTTGCGTATCTCCGGTAATTTTTTCATACCGTCTTCATAACCAATTTGCATTAAATGCTGGGTGTAGCGTTTTTCAAACAATAGATAACTGGTTAAGCTCGATTGCGAATGTTTTTTAACACCTATGGTACGTAGCAATACTTTAATAGCCCAAGGCATATCGTCGTAATACTGCGCTGCAATAGCATTAAAGTTTTGCGAAGGGTTAATTACAAAGGTATCTATTTGTTTAAGTTCTTGATGTTTGTCACGAGCGGGTAATAGCCCTAATGTTCGGTTAACACGAGCCAAACGCTCTAAATCCGATTGCATAGTGTCGGTAAATACACTGTCGAGTAAATGCCCCGCAACAGCAGATAGTCCAGGATAATGTGGCGAATAACCCGGCGGGTGTAATTCTTTAGGTTGGTCGACCCCAATAATAAATATTTTTTCAGCGCCTAAATGAATCGACGGGCTCAGCGGAGAAAGTTGATGTATAGAGCCATCCCCAAAGTAATGATTATAAATATTTACACTTGGGAACACCATAGGAATGGCACTTGATGCCATTAAGTGCTCAACATTAATACGAGTTGCGCGGCCTTCGCGTTTAGCACGTTGCCACGATGTTTGCGTATTAGATTGAAAAAATGCAACCGAGTCACCCGTTGTATAACTTGAGGCTGTAATAGACAGCGCATCTAAATAATTACGGTGTAAATTGCGCTCAATGCGGTGTAAATCTAAAATCTCGTTTAATAAACTACGCAGAGGGCGGTTATTTAGTAAGCTCGCTGGTGGGTGGTTAATATGCTCTGACTGAAAGCTCGTTAAGATATTGCGAGCAATATGACCAAACACGCTTAAAAAGTCACTTTTATAGACCATAGAGGTTGAAAAGTTTTTCCAAACTGATTCGAGCTTTCGTACAGCCAAATGCGCACAAGAAGCGTAACATGCCAATGCAGCAGAGTTAATAGCGCCAGCGGAGGTGCCATTTATTACTCTAAATGGCAATGGAGCAGTACGAGGCATACTATGAGCTAGCGCTTTTAGCACACCGACTTGATAAGCAGCTCGTGCGCCACCACCTGTAAGTAATAAGGCAGTTTTAGGTTTTTGTGGATCAACTTGCTTGATTTTCATATTGGTGGTTAAACTGTTCTACGTCTTTACTTTATTTATTAACTGTAAGTCTTTAAGCTAGAAGAATCAAAGGATAACTGCCCTAATGCTTATTACATTATTTAATCACCCAATTTAGTAGGTAACTTACTTTGCTATAATTGCCGTATTATAAAATGTCATAGTATTTGTGTAAGAATGAATTTAATCCACTTAGCGTACTCTAAGTGATATCGCATTTTAATTTTTATGGAGTTCGTATGTCAGATAAACCAGAAGCATCAGATGTTCAAAAACGTCCACCTAATAACAATATTCTTTTCGCCGTTATTATTTTAATAGTCGTAGCATGTGCGGCCACCTTCGTATTGCTCACACCAAGTGACGAGCAAGAAACACGCACTGAGGTAGAGCCCGCAGTTAAAGAGCAACCTATGATGGAGCTTAAACCCGAGAATGACCCAGTGGTAGACGCGCCATCTGTAATGCCAGAAAAACCAGCCGAGCTTGAAGTACCAGCACAAAGCCCGAGTGAGCCGGAGCCTGAAGTAGAGCCACTACCAACACTTAACGAAAGTGATGCAGTTGTGGTTGCTAAAATGGATGAGTACCTAAGCGACTCAGTAATGAGCCTAATGGTTACCGACGATGTAATTCGCCGTGGTGTTGTATTTGTAGATAACCTAGCTAAAGGTAAGGTAGCTAAAAAGCACACGCCTGTTGTACAGCCAGAAGAGAAATTTAGCGTTAATGAAGGGGACATCCTCACAATTAACCCTAACAGCTACGAGCGTTATACCCCGTATGTGAAAATATTTACCAGTATGAGTGCAGCGCAAGCCGTTCGTATGTACGAAGAGTACAAGCCACTTATTAATAATGCATACAGTGAAATTGGTTATGGCGATGATGAGTTTAATCAAACGCTAACCGATGCAATCGATTTATTACTTGATACGCCAGAGCCTGAAGGTGACTTGCCGTTACTTCGCGACTCAGTGACGTATCAGTATGCGTTTTCGGAGTGGGAGCAATTACCTGCTGCGCAAAAACAGCTTTTACGTATGGGTCCAGAAAACATGAAAAAAGTAAAAGCAGCACTTCGTAATATAAAAGCGCAGTTAGAGAACAATTAATACGCACTAAAACAGCTAAATACGTCGCGATTGTATATGAAGTATGCAATCGCACTTTCTTTTTAGATTATCCCTTGAATAACAGAGCAAAAGTAGAGATAATCCTTCCCGCGCCAACCAAGGCCCTCAATGGTAGTCTTATTGGTCCTCTCGCAACACTAGCAGGCGAACCTGGTCAGGCCCGGAAGGGAGCAGCCACAGTTTGTGACGTGTGTGCCGAGATGTGGCTGGTAAGACTGCCACCCAAATTCCTCATTTGGGTGTTGTTTGAAGTATAAGTTGACATATTTGTACTAAAAGATTGCATAAACCAGAAGCATAAGATGACATAATTTAGTATTAACCAAATTGTTAAATGGCTCACTCACATTTGCACTTCGGCTTTTTGCCTTTTCCAATAACTTGATAAAGGCTACCACTGACTGTTTTGATTAGCTGGTTCTGAGGTGATATTTCCACTATTCTTGATGTGCTAATATAATCGTTCGTTGCGAATCGGTACGTCATGTCATCGACATAGATATCCCATAAAATTTATCCAATCATTTTCTTCACCATCAAAAATTGAAACTTAACGGTGTTTAAGTCTTAATGAGAAATATCTATTTCTACTAAATTAATCGGAATTTTTTAGCATTAAAAAACTGGCTTTGGTATCAGGAGCTTTTAATTTAAGAAAACCAGTCACTTTATGCCATTTTATGATTCAACTCTATGTCAACTTACGCTTCACTTTTGTCGCTGTGGACCAATAAAACCGAGTTTGGTATGCCAACTTATACTTCAAGCAACATTGGGTGTATATCGCTAACTTCTTAATATTTATATTTTTTCACTAAATTAATCCTTAATACCTAATAGTTTCCAGCTCCTTTTCTCGCTAGACAACTTTTAACTTGTACGCAATAATGTAGCAATTATATTAATTTAACACTGCGTGTTAACAAAGTACTCTAGGGTTGAAGTAATGCCTCAAAGAAGTAAGTGGACACTCGCTGTTTTATTAGGGTTGCTAGGGGGTTTAGTTAACCTCTCGCCGTTATATTTTTTCGACAGTTCTGAGTTTTTATTTGGGCAAGTATTTGTATTATGTAGCTTAGTGTTTATTGGGCTGCGTTATGCGTGCTTAAGCCTTGCGATTGTATCTGGCTTTTTACTTTATAGGTGGGGGCATTGCTGGCCGAGTATTGTTTATTTACTCGAGCTTTTTTGGCTTTACACTTTTTGTTTACGCCGCTCTAAACCCATACTCCCTCTTGGTACTGTTTTTTGGCTGTTAGTTGGTTTACCTATAATTTGGGGAATAGGGCAGTTCCTTATTGGTCTGCCATGGTTAACGCTAGTTGTTGCAATATCAAAGTACCTCATAAATGCGTTAATTAGCTTAGCTTTAGTTGATTTATTTAGTGTATTTGTACCCCACGCCAGCCGTGCCTATCAGGGCAGGCCTCTTGCTCGCATTCTTAGCTATGTTGTAAGCGTTATTATTATATTGGTTATACTGCTTACCAGTGTAATTTTAGTGAACGATCACCACTCTCGGTTAGAGTATGAGGTAGACGCCCAGCTTGAAGAAAAAGCCAAATATATAAGCACTCAATTAAGTGATTATTTAACGTTTCATAAAAATGCCATTGTAATGAGTAGCGACGCCATAAGCGCGGGCACAGATAGTGAGCAGCAGTTAAAAAGGCTAATGAATCTATTTCCAGGGTTTGCTACAAGCTTGTATGCAAACCCTAGCGGCTACGTTGAAATAACGTCGCCTAATAACCTTATAGCGGGGTTAACTAAGGCGCAGCGTAATGTCACTGATCGCGACTACTTTAATCAGGCTAAGCAATATCCTCTCGGTTATAGCGGTGGTGTGTTTCAAGGGCGAGGGCTTGGCAATGAAGCCATTGTTGCGCTGTCGGCACCTATTTATCGTGATGGTGAGTTTTTCGGCGTAGTAGAGGGGTCGTTAAAGCTTGGACGATTAGAGCAGTTTATTCCTAATTTATTTGAAAATACTGGCGAGTTAGTTGTACTGGATGATAAGCAAAAAGTGGTTTTTAGCTCGCTTGAGCAGTTTAAAATATTAACCGACTTTAACGAAGATGGTTTTAATACGCGTAATATGGGCGATAAAAATTTATTTCGCTCCAATAATAATGAGGTTTACCATAGTTCTAGATATGTTAATCCGCAGAGCAAATGGCAAGTAATCACTTTTTATAATCGTAAACATTTGAGTATGGCTGTAGCTAAAGCATGGCTGCCAAGTATTTTGCTAGGCGCTATGCTAATTATTATGGTGGTGCTGTTTGTACGCCAACTTGCAAACTTATTAGTGCAGCCAATTAGTGGTTTAACTAATTTAATGCAAAGCTTTAATAAATCAAAAAAACATACTTTTAATACAGATTCAAGTTGGCAAGAAGTATTGCAACTACAACAGCAGTTTGAAATGCTAGCCACTGCGCTGCAGCATTCAATAGAAAACCTGCAAGCGTCAAATATAAAAAACCAAGACCTAAACAAACAACTCAGTGAGTTTAACCAGCAGCTAGAAAAACAAGTTGCTGAGCAAACTAACAAGCTTAAGCAAGCAGTAGAGCGTGCTAATTTAGCTAATGTGGCTAAATCGCAGTTTTTAGCAAATATGAGTCATGAACTACGCACCCCAATGAACGGTATTTTGGGCATGGGTGAAGTATTGCTGCGTGATAGTTCGTTAACCGACGAGCAAAGAGATCTTTTAGATACGCAACAAAAAAGTGCTCAAAACTTATTAAAAATCTTAAACGATATTTTAGATTTTTCTAAAATTGAGGCTAATGCAATGCAAATTAGCCCGCGCCCAACAAACTTAGCGCCGTTTATCGAAAATATTAAATCGTTGTTTTCACCCATTGTAAGCTCTGACGATGTGCAGTTTATAGTTCAGTGTAGTAACACCTTGCCAGATTGTATTAACGTAGATGATTTACGCTTAAGCCAAGTTATTATTAATTTATTATCTAACGCGTATAAGTTTACTGAGCGCGGGTTTGTGCGTTTATCGTTTGATTACAGTGGCCAGCAATTATTTGTGAGTGTGTCTGATAGCGGCATTGGCATAGAAAAAGATCAGCAATCGTTATTGTTTAGTGAGTTTACTCAAGCTGATGTAGGTGTTGCGCGTAAATATGGCGGTACCGGGCTAGGTTTGGCCATTAGCCAAGGGTTAATTAAAAAAATGCAGGGTGAAATATCTTTAAATAGTGAACCCGGTAAAGGCAGCATGCTTAAGTTTTACATTAATGCGCCTAAAGCTGAGTTTATAGAGCCCACAGCCGCAGTAAAGTCGCAATCAGTACCTGATCTTGGTAGCAAAAAATTACTATTGGTAGAAGACAACCCCATAAACCGCCAAGTAATTGCAAAAATGTTAGAGCCAACTCATATACAACTTACAATGGCTAACGATGGAATTGAAGCGTTAAAAGTGCTTAAGGGTAACACCTTTGACTTAATTTTAATGGATTGCCAAATGCCAAATATGGATGGTTACGAATGTACACAAACAATACGTGCTAACGAAGCAAACACTAAGGCACATGTGCCCATTATTGCAATTACCGCTAATGCCTACGAAGACGATAAACAGCGCTGTTTAAGTGTGGGCATGGACGATTTTGTATCTAAACCTGTAAATACACAAGGTTTGTACGAAGTAATCGCTAGGGTGATAAACGCGCACTAGCTTAGCGTTTATCACCACAACAAATTTTAGATAAAATCGAGCGTAAGTAATAAGCGTTGCTCGTTTGCAGCCACCGCTGGTGAGCGATGTACAAGCCCTGCACCTTCATTTTCATCCCAGTACTCGCCTTTAAGCAGGGCAACATCACCTTGCTTGAGTTGATTAATATTATTTAGGCTTTTAAATAAGCCAGACTCTTCATCGGGTCTACCTAAATTACCAGTACCTAGCTTTGAGCGGTTTACATCGCTGTGATTTAACCACTGCGTAGCAACACCTTGATAGGTAGTAACTAGCCGGCACGGAATTTTGTCTACATGAAAACGCGGGCACATGGGTTTATCTAATATTTTTAGCCTTAAACCGGCGCGTTTTAAATCAAACAGGCAGCAAAACATTTCAACCAACAGTGCGATATCTTCACACAGCGCTTTAACTTCATCGCGGTTATTATCTTCTGGCTTAAGCGTTTTTATTAATTGATCAAACGCATCATCGGGCGATACCGCAAGTTCTAGTGGCTTTAAAGCATTTGCGCTAATGAGAGTATTAACTGCATTTGTTAATGTTTGCTCAAGGTCTCTTTGCCAAATAACAATGTTAGTGTCTTGGTTATAAATTTGTGGCAATACATCGGCGTCACACTCTTTAGCTGCTTTTCGGTACAGCGGTTCCGCAGGCTTTATTTGCGCAGTTATTGGGGCTAGGGCATTCATTACTCTTCCTCCCAAATAGGAAACGGGTCGTTATAGGTTCTCCAAAAGTCCTTACCCTTAAGTACCGCATCTTCTGGTAGTAGGCAGTCATCAAGCGCTTTAATCATCGGTTGTTTATTTAATGATTGACCAATAAACACAAGCTCTTGGCGCATGTCACCAAAGGGTTCTACCCATTTATTATTTATGTCAGCAAGCAGCTCAGGCTCTGTAGGCCAGTCTTTTTGGGGGATGGCTTTAAAAAACATACCAGCAAATCCGTAATGAGCTATACCGCCTGCTTGGCTCCACTGCGCGCAAAATAAAGGGCGTGTTGCTAACCAAAAATAACCTTTTGAGCGAATAAGTTTGCCAAATTGTTCGGTGCTATGAAGAAAGTTATAAAACTTTTCTGGGTCAAATGGGCGGCGCGCAGTGTAATTAAAGCTGCTAATTCCATACTCTTCAGTCTCGGGAATATGTTCACCACGCATTTCTTTAAGCCACCCCGGTGCTTGTTGGGCACGTTCAAAATTAAATAAACCCGTGTTTAGCACTTCGTTAATATTAATATGGCCGTTTGAAATAGGAATAATGTTAGCTTGAGTATTAAGCGTATTTAAAATGGCAGTGAGTTTATTTAATTCATCGTTTGTAATTAAATCAGTTTTACTAATTAAGATTACATCGGCAAATTCAACTTGGTCAACAAGTAGGTCGGCTACGCTTCGCTCGTCGTCTTCTTCTAACGATTCGCCAGTATCTTGTAAATCATTTGCTTGTTCGTAGTCGTTTAAAAAGTTAACGGCATCAACCACCGTTACCATAGTATCAAGGGTGGCAATATCACCCAGTGATACGCCATTTTCATCGGCAAATGTGAAGGTTTCGGCTACAGGTAATGGCTCAGAAATACCGGTTGATTCAATAACGAGGTAATCAAAACGCCCATCTTTGGCAAGTTTGCCCACTTCAACAAGTAAGTCTTCTCGTAGGGTGCAGCAAATACAACCGTTGCTCATTTCAACGAGCTTTTCGTTACTGTGATTGAGCGATACATCGTTTTTAATAGTGGCTGCATCGATATTTATATCGCTCATATCGTTAACTATAACAGCCACTTTTTTACCTTGCCTGTTATTAAGAATATGGCTAAGTACAGTGGTTTTACCAGCCCCCAAAAAACCTGATAACACTGTGACGGGCAGTTTATTTATCATTTAATAATCTTACTAAATTACAATTAAAGGTATGTTATATTATATCAATTTTGTATTCCAGTAATGCTAATTAATTTTTTTAATGCTGAGCTGCAAATTTAGTGTGTTACTCAAAAACTCTTCATTCGAAAAATAAGGATGAGTATGAAATTATTTACATTGCACATGTTAATGATAGTCGTTATCATTCGCAGTGTTTTATAAACCTCTTCTTTGGATCAATATGTTTAACCAAAAATATTTGGCGCTCAGTATTGCTGCGTCTTTTTCTGCTTTTTCTAATGTGGCATTTGCCGAGCAAAATAACGATATTGAAAAAATAGAAGTAACTGGCCGTGCCCAGCAATTTTACCTAGAAACCGAAAGTAAAATTGGTACTAAAACGGATTTAGATCTTATTAAATTACCGCAATCTGCGCAGGTATTAACCGAGCAACTTATTATTGACCAAGCCGCGCGCGACATTACCGATTTATACCGCTCAATTGCGGGTGTGAGTGAATACAGCTACTCAGGTGTAACTTTTCGTGGTTTTAGAGATGACGCCAATGTATTTTATGATGGTGTGCGTGGCGACCCATATTCGGGCTTTGGTGTACCGCAGTTATTTAATGTTGAACGTGTTGAAGTATTAAAAGGGCCTGCCTCTGCTTTGTATGGCGGTGGCGAACCTGGTGGGATGATTAATTACGTAACCAAAAAGCCAAGCTACACACAAAAACGCGAACTAAAGCTTACTTTGGGTAACTACAACACCCGTGGTGCATCACTTGATATGACCGGCGGTTTAAGCGATACAATGGCTTATAGATTGGGTGGTTACTATGAAGAGCAAGACAGCTTTCGTAACAATGCAGACTCAAAAAACACCGAGCTGACAGGCGGATTGTTATTTGATTTAACAGATTCAACAACCTTAACCACAAGTGTTGACTACATTAAACAAGACCTAGGCGGAAACCGCTTACGTGGCGTACCGGTAGATGACAACGGTAACTTTTTAGTTGACCCAAGTTATAACGCGAATGAGTCGTTTGATTATCAAAATATGGAAGCTTTGGTGCTTCAAGCAGAACTTAGCCATTATTTTAATGATGATTTTTCGTTAAGTACTACGTTTCGTTACATGGATAACGAGCGAGACCAAGCCTACCATGAGTCGCAAAGCTGGGTAGATGTAAACGGTGATGGCGTTGCCAATATTGACGATGAAACGATTAAGCGTGAATACCGTAAGCAATTTCGTGCCAATAAAGAGGCAAGTGTAACCACCGACTTTGTTTATAACTTTGGACAAGGACAATTAACCCATCAGTTTTTATTTGGTGGTGATTACCACACCGTTGATACCGAATATGACTACTTTCGCGCCCGATATGAGGCCGATGGCGTCGCTAATTTAAATATTTTTAATTTAAACTACGGTGAAACCGATCCAGGTACTTATAACCTTACCGACATGAACCGCGATGGCGTAGATACCGACCGATTTGGTGTATACGCGCAAGACGTAATTAGCATAGGCGAGCAGTGGACAATAATTGCAGGTTTGCGCTATGACCATTTTAAAGAGTTTAATCAAGAAACAGGTTTTAGTTACTCAGATAACGATATAACGCCGCGCGTTGCTGTTACTTATCAGCCAGTAGAAAACACATCGGTATATATTAATTACTCAGAGAGCTTTAACCCTACATCATCAGCCGACCAAGAAGATGTAGAAGGCGAAGGTAATTTAGAACCAGAAACCGGTAAGCAAACCGAGCTGGGTATGAAAAACCAATGGCTCGATGGCAAAATAATGAGCACCTTTGCAATTTACCAAATTAATAAAGAAAACGTGGTAATGAGCAACCCTGACGATACGGGAGCGGGGGATGGCATTGCTGCACTTTTAAATATAGGTGAAGTAGAAAGCCGAGGATTTGAAACAACTTTAGTCGGTGATTTATCAGCGCACTGGACCGTAACGGCTAACTACGCTTACAACGATACGCAAGTGGTAGACGGCGTAACGGGTGATACGCTTTCAAATACATTTGGAGATGGTTCGCGCTTTGCTAATGCACCACGCCACCAGGCAGGTTTATGGACTCGCTACGCTATTGATTCAATTGACTCATCAATTGCCTTTGGTGCAAATTACGTAAGTGAGCAACTGAGTACCAGTGGCCAAAAAGTAAAACCATTTACTGTATTTGATATGAGCTGGACGAGTCGCTTTGACGACGTATTGCTGAGTGTAAATATTAATAATCTGTTTGATAAAGAATACGCGGTAAGTGGATTTAGTGAGCGAAACGGCCACTTTCCTGGCAGCCCTCGTGAAATTATTGGGCAAATAACTTACAAGTTTTAATACTTATTAGCGCGAGAGTTACTCGCGCTTTTTTTTAAGTGTCGCCTTGCACCTTTTTATCACTATTAAATTTAGCGGCTTCTTGAGTAGTGTTAATAGCCGTAATAGGGAAGGGGATTACAATACCTTCTTTTTTATAGCGTTTATGCAGGGCTTTTATAAAAGCAGATTTTACCCAAAAGCGATTAAAGTATTCTTTAGCTCTAAGCATCACCGTAAAGTTAATGCTTGATCTATCAAAGGTATGAAAAACCACAAAGGTATTGTAATCATCAACACCCCATTCGTGTGAAATAAGTATTTCACGAGCCACTTCAAGTGTTACTTGTTCAACAAATTCTAAATCTGAATCGTAATGCACACTTATATCAACAGGCACGCTTAGCTCTTTTTCAGGGTAAAAGTAATTAATAATACGCGATTTAGATAATTGGCTATTAGGTATAATAATCATATTGTTAGGTAGCATTTTAACCCATGTAGATCGCCAGCCTATATGATCAACAAAGCCTTGCTCCTTAGATTCAAGCTCAATAAAATCACCCACCCTTATAGGTTTATCTATTACTAGCTGCACGCCAGAAAAAAAGTTTTCGAGGGTAGGTTGCAAAGCAAGAGCAACAGCCAGTGATGTAATACCTAACGAGGCAATAATGGGCGTAATAGAAATACCTAACGTGCCCATTAATACCAGTAATCCCACTGACGATAATGTAACGCGTATCACGCCTTTAATTATGCTTTTTGAATTAAAAACCACGGCAGATTGTTTACCATAGTAATTAATAGTGCCAATAATAAAGCGGTCTAAAAACATAATAAGTGCAAGCAGCGCTAATACAATATTAATGCTATTAAAAGGGATCTGTTGAGAAATAGAAGTACTAATAATGAAAGTGTCGTGCTCTAAAATGGTGAGTAGCACAATAATTGTGCACAGTGTTAGCGGCTTAGATATTGACTCTATTAGTAAAGTATCGAATATAAATTTGGTTTTTGAAGTCCATTTTTTTAGCCAGTACATTACAAAAAAACGAATTAAAAACAGTAGTATAGCTATAAGTAAAAGGGAAGACGCTGCGCCTAACCAAGGTGTGCTGTTAGAAAATTCCAGCGCTTTATTTAGCATAACTTAAACCTGTTCAATATAGTTTTATATATATTGCAGCAAGTTATGTACCTTTGTTTGGGTAAAGTAGCTGCCGAGTTTAGTCGGCAGCAAATATTATACTTTTTTGGCTAACCACATACCGCCTAGCACGGCTGCAAAAAACAATAAAAACTCCATTTTAAGAGATGCTAATTGAACCAAGCCCGGGCCTGGGCATATACCACTTAAACCCCAGCCTAAACCAAAAAGTACCGAGCCGATAATTAAGCGTGCATCAATTTTTTTTAAATCACTTAAATTAAACGTTCCTGAAAGAAGTGGCTTTTCTTTTGTTGCAACCCATAACCATGTAAGCATCATTATTAGCATGGCAACAGCCATCACTATAATTAAACTTGCGTCCCATTGGTTTCCATAGGTAAGAAAGTTAATCACTTTAGCGGGGTTTGTCATCCCGCTAATAATAAGTCCTAAGCCAAATATAAAGCCTATAACAACCATCATAATTGCTTTCATTATTTATCCTACAAGGTTTGCTGTAATGAAGGCGACAAGCATAAATGTGCATGTTGCAACCCAAGAGCGAGTAGAAAAGCGCGACATGCCGCACACACCATGGCCACTTGTGCACCCATTAGCTAACGTTGTACCAGCGCCAACTAAAAGCCCTGCAACAACAATAAGCCAAGGTGGTAATTGCAATTCGCCTTCTAATAAAGATGGCGCAAATACCCTTACAGCCACTCCTGCCAACAACAACCCTAAAATAAAGTATAACTGCCAACGAGAGTCTGAATTTGCTTTAGCGAATACAGATTTAACAATGCCTGATATACCCGCAATTTTTCCGTATAAAACCAGTAATAACGTACACGCTATACCTATTAATGCCCCGCCTATTGCAGCCGATACTGGGGTGAATTCTGTTATCATTTTTAAATTTCCCAAACAATAGAAGCGCCTAAACCGGTTTGTTTCATTTCGATTGATAATTGTTGATTAGGCGCTAAGTAGTTAGCATCCGTTACTTTTTTTGCTGGCGATTAATATCATCGCTTTTAAAAATTACATAGATTCGAGCGTTTTACCACGTGTTTCTTTTATGTATTTAACAACAAAAAATATGCTTATAAGTGCCGATAATGCATAAAAGCCATAAGCACCGGCAAGGCCAATGTTGGCAAGCATAATAGGGAAGGTCATGGTAATGGCAAAGTTAGCAATCCATTGTGCGCTAGCTGCAACAGCAAGCGCTGCACCACGAATACGATTATTAAACATTTCGCCTAATAATACCCATACAACAGGGCCCCAACTTAAGCCAAAAAATACCACAAATAAGTTAGCCATAATCAGTGCAAACGTACCCATGTTATCGCTAAGGGCAAGTTTGCCTGCTACATCAAGGCCTGCACTACCAAATATATAAGTAAGCGCGCTTAAGCTAATAAACATACCAATACTGCCTACTAATAGCAGTGGTTTACGGCCAATTTTGTCAACTAGGGCAATGGCAATAAAGGTTGATACAATATTCGTGGTGCCTGCGAGTACATTTATAAATAACGATTGCGACTCATCAAACCCAGCGGCTTGCCAAAGCTCTGAGCCGTAATAAAACACCACGTTAATCCCCACAAATTGCTGAAATACACTCAGCGCAACACCCACCCAAACAATTGGGTGTACTTTTTTACTGTTATCAATAAATAAATCGCGAATACTTGGCTTTGTATCGCTATGCAATGAGCGTTTAACATCGTTTATTTGCGCATCAACATTGTCGTTCGATATTTTACTAAATACCGATTTTGCATCATCCACTTTACCTTGCGCCACTAAATAACGAGGTGACTCTGGAATAAACAAAACACCGATTAAAAACAACACAGCAGGCACAAGCTCAGCCCAAAACATCCAGCGCCAAGCGGCTATATCAAGCATTAAAATATTTTGCGCGCTGCCTGCTGCATCAGCAATTAAGTAGTTACTTAAAAAAGCAGCAAATAAACCCAATACAATAGCGAGTTGTTGTAATGTAGCTAAACGGCCACGTAGTGCTGGTGGCGCAACTTCTGCAATATAAGCTGGCGCTAATACTGATGCAGCACCAATACCTAAACCACCAAATAAACGGTAAAAAATAAACTCCGCAGAGCTTTCGCTAATGCCCGACCCAAATGCACTAATGGCAAAAATAATCGCGGTGATGATCATAATTGCACGGCGACCAAATTTATCAGCCAGCGGTCCTGCAGCAAGCGCACCTAAGGCACAGCCAAGTAACACAGAAGCTACATTAAAGCCCGTAGCCACACTGCTTGAATTAAATGCATTACCGAGTGCCGACACTGTGCCGTTAATAACGCCTGAGTCAAAACCAAATAAAAAGCCACCAATAGCAGCCACGGCCGATATAAAAATCACGTAAATAATAGAGGTGTTTTCAGCTGTGTTGGCTGAGTGGGAAGGCGGTGTGTGCGTTGTCATTATATGCCCTGAAAGTTAATTTAAATTCAAAGGAGCATAATATCGTAAAGCGCTATGGCTGAATACATTTGTGCAGGTATAAAGGGTTCGGCGAGTATAAATTAAGTTGTTTTTAAAGGTATTAGCTTAAAGGCGTTAGGCTCAATACTTTGAAATTAAGTAGCGAATTTTAAATAACAAAAACTAAATTTCAATAAATAATATGCACTTTATGGAAAGTGCCTGTTGGAACAATATTACTGATCTGTACCTTTAAGTGTGCTTTTGCAATTACATAAATTGATTGGAAGTTAGGTAATTGTTTACAAGTGATTATTTGGTGGTTAAGGTAAATGCATTGAATATAGGAACATTGTCGGTTTATAAAACGACAAATATCGTAGCTAAAGTTGTTAGTAAGCAATTGTACATGGAGTGTAAATGCCTAGAGTTGATAAAAGGGTCCTATTATTAGATTTCTTCCGAGAGAAAGAGAAAGATGGAAGATCTTTTACTTTTCAAGAAGCAGCTGAAAAAACAGGTTATAGCCCTAAGAGCGTTAATAAATATATATCCGAAAAGCTAAAAGGAAAATTTATATTTAAATCTGAAAAAGGTGGCTGGGTTTCTGAGGGATGTTCTCAGCTATCAAATGACGATTTTGTCCGTTTAATGTCACAAAGTACGGCTGCAAAAGTACTAACGCCAGATGAGAAAATTTATCAAAAGCTAATAAAACGTAGCCTTGATGCATTTACACTTGCTTTAGAAGTTTATAATCGCCCAAGCTTAAGTAATCGAGTTGTAGCTTTTGCTATTATGATGGTTAATTCTTGGGAGTTATTTTTAAAAGCTGAAGTTTTAGATTCTTTAGGTCGTGAGAAGGTTTTTTATTCCAATGGTAAAAGTATTAGTATCTCAGATGCTTTACCGCTGCGATTACAAAATAATGACCCCGTAAAAAAGAACATTGAAACATTAATTCAGCTAAGAGATCATGCTACTCATCTTCTTATACCTGAATTACAACCTCAACTATCACGACTTTTCCAAGCTAATGTTTTAAATTACCAAGAACGTTATAAAAATCAAATGGGCAATTCCTCACTATCGGGACAAAGTGTGGGAATGTTGAGTTTGGTCATTGATGGACCAGAACCTGAAATAGGCGTTATAAAAGAATCATATGGTGAATTAACGGCCAAAGAAGTTTTAACTTTTTTAAAACAGTTTGAAGAAACTAGTAAAGATGTTGATTCTGATAAATATACAATATCAATCGATTATAAGCTTAAGTTATCTAAAAAAACGGATGAAGCTGATCTCACTTTGAGTACAGGTGTAGACGGGCAACAGGCAGTGATAATCACTACAGCAAAAGACCTGAATGCTACTCACCCGTATACTACTAATTCTGCAATCGAGCAAATCAACCGAGATCAGTCAGAGTTAAAAGTTACGTCTTACTCGTTTCAAGCAGTACTTTTTAAGCATAAAATTAAGGCAAATAACAACTCTGAATATCACAACTACACAGATATCCATCGATATTCTGCTAAATTTGTAAACTGGTTTGTAAATAATCTAGTTAAACAAAACAACTGGTTAAAGAGTGCTGTTGATTCATATAAGAAACGGTGAAGTTGCTCGTTTCTCGCTGGAACCCCAAAACTGCGTGGCGATTTAGTTTTGGTGCTTCGCCAAACTATAACCAAATTGGCGCTAAGTTTTGGTTGCCCATAAGCGGGCTTTACGTGTTTAGGAGTGAAATTTGACTTTTATATGTATTGGTATAGTAACTTTGATTCTTACTTACTACGCTCAAATCAAAGCCGGTGATAAGTGGAACAATTTTTTAGTTTACGTATTTTCTGGTTCAACGTATTTTTGTGCTTATATTTTAATCGACATTGAGGCTGATGTGTTCGACATTGTTTATAGTATTTTTTCGATATTTTTTATATTTTCAACGTTATTTATTACTTTGCTAATAAAACCCGATAAGTCTAGATAAATATTATTGATATAACACATAACAAATAGTTAAGCGTTATCAACCGCTAACCCATAACTAGCTTAAAAGTATTTTTAGCACTATTCATAGTGCTAAATCCTCCCCAATCACTGCCTACCCCCTCAAAGTTCTCAAAGTACTCTTTTTGTAGCTCTATAGTCAGTGCTTTAGGGCGAATGCCTTGTACTAGGCTGTATACTTCTTCTTTTGTGTAACCTGCCGAATTTAAAATAAGCGCAGCGACCAACCCTGTGCGGCCTGTACCGCCTTTGCAATGTATGGCAATGGTTTGTTTGTGTTGTATGGCCTGTAATATGTCGGTTTTGTGGGTGTTCCAGCTTGATGTAAAAGGCTGTTTGGGTGCTTCGTCGTCATTTATAGGTAAATGAAACCAGGTTATATCGTGCTTATTGCACTCACTATTAATTGTTTCTACGTTGTTTTTTTCAAGTTCTTTTAGCGGCATAAGCGAAAGCAGCATGTGAGTGCCAGCCGCTTTTAATGTGGCGATTGAATCCGCTAAGTTTTGTGTTTTTGTGCCAGGGCAAGGCGTAAAAATAATATTTGCGCCGTTATTGAGTGGTAAAACATCGTACGGATGCGCGCTCATGGTAAGTCCTTTATTTTTAATGAATTTGCTTTAATAAGCTCACTATAGCGTGTTTTAGTTACAAGTTTAAGATTGAATAATAAGCACAAATGCTAGATACTGTTTTTATATACAGTCATGGCGATATTATGAAAAAAGAATTACCAGCAAAATACTATTTAGCGCATTTTAGAGAGCTTATTGAGTTTGTAACTAGTAAATGTATGCATTTACTTGAGCCCAAGCACCGCGAATTTATTAGTAAAATTAATCAGCTAGATGAGCAAAGCCAGTGCATGTTGGCGCGTGTGTACTCGCGAAAGCCTTATTTAGTGCAGGCGCAATCGCTTAATTATGAAGAAATAACATCGCCGCATCAGGCTATTTATGCGCTAAAAAAAGCGGGCATTTTATTTGAGCCAAACGAGCAGCATTACCAGCAGCTTTTAGCGCACTTAACTAAGCCTTCTTTGGTTGAGTTACTAAGTAACTACCCAGAGCAAATAAGCTTTAAAAAGAGCACCGCTAAAGGCGCGCTGGTGGATATTGCGCGTGAGTTTTTTAAAGCATGCCCACAAGAGCTTGCGCCACTTTATAGCCAGTATGTAATTAACAACCGCAGTGATTACTACGAGTATTTTGAGTTTTTATTTGCAGGCAAACTAAGCAGTGGTGATGTGAATCATCAAAACCGTTTTGTAATGCGAGACTTAGGCTTAACCGCTACGCGCGAAGGACACAGCGAGAGCTTGTCGCGCTTTGAAACACTTGACGAAGCGCAATCAAACTATTTATTAAACCGTTACCGGTTAGCATTTAAAAATATTACAGATGAGAGCGACTATGTTGCTTTAGCGTCGCAGGTTTTGGTGCAAGCTGCACATGGTGCAATAGCCGTTGTATTAAAAAACAAACTATTAGTTAGGCTTTATAGGCAGCTAAAAACAGTTGATAGCGAACTTGCTTTTAGTTTACTTGAAGGGTGTGTGGATGATAGCGAAGCACAAGAAATTCAAATAAGAGAGCAATACAGGCTTGGCAATAAAGAGTGGGTAAAAGCACGATTAGAAGCCATTATCGAAAACCCCCTTACTGATGATTTACTTTATTTTGCTGACGATTTTTTAATGCGTAAGTTTAATAAAAAAACACGTTCGCGTTTAAGTGCCATGCTTGCCGACACTCAGTGCGTGCTAGAAATAGATGAACTATACCGAGGTGAAGTAGAGCAGGGCGTAAACGATTATTATACTCGCCAAGGTATGGCTGTATTTAATACCGAAAACACGCTTTGGCAAAGTTTGTTTGGTTTAGTATTTTGGCATGAGTTATTTGTGGAGTCGCCTTATCCGCCATGCAATGAGTTTGATATTTATCCGCAAGTATTAAGGCTTGGTAATTTTTATGAAGCGCAGCAAACACAGATAAACGAGCGCTTAGCTCAGTGCCAAACGTCGCAAGCATTACTTAATTTAGTGTGCAAACATGCAGCGCAATACTTTGATCAGCCCAATGGCTTATTTAGATGGCGCAGCAATTTATTAGAGCCACTAGAAGCGCTTATTTTAAACAGCCCACTTGAGGCACTAATTGCGCACTTAACGGCTATGAGTAAACATTATTTACAGCTAAAAGACGGCTACCCCGATTTAATGGTTATTAATAATGGCCAAGTACATTTTGAAGAAGTAAAAGCTCCAGGCGATAAGCTTAGGCGCAACCAATTAACCACCATAGATAATTTAAAAAATGTGGGCTTTACAGTACATATTGCCGCAGTTAAGTGGTTTGTAGACCCAAACCGTGTTTACAGCGTAGTTGATATAGAAACCACGGGCGGCTTAAAAGGCGGTAACCGAATTACCGAAATTGGCATAGTTAAAGTGCAGCACGGTAAAGTCATTGATACTTGGACAAGCTTAGTTAACCCCGAGCGCCATATACCTGGCTTTATTACGTCATTAACCGGTATTAGCGACAGTATGGTTTACAACGCGCCTGTATTTGTCGATATAGTTAAGCCGCTATTAGATATACTCGCAGGCAGTATTTTTGTAGCCCATAACGTTAATTTTGACTACGGCTTTATTAAAAAAGAATGCGAGATGGCAGGGCACTTTTTTAAAATGCCAAAAATGTGCACCGTGGTTGAATCGCGCAAAGCGTTTAAAGGCTTAAAGTCGTATTCGCTTGGTAACCTTAGCAAGCATTTTAATTTGAATTTAACCAGCCATCACCGCGCGTTGGCCGATGCAACGGCTACTGCTGAGCTGTTATTGCTGATACAAAATAGTGAAACGCTAACGCCGTAGGGTATTAGCTTACCTTTAAGTATTTGAAATTTAGGTAGTAAGTGGTTTTATTGTAATTTTTTAATTTATTTTGGAATAAAGTGTTTTTGTAAATCGTCTTCTTTATGTCAATCCGACAAACTAGAGGACAAAACAATGACTAAATTAAATAAAATTGTAAGCGTAATGATGTTAAGCGGTGTGTGTATTTTTACAGGTGCAGTGCACGCCGCTGATATTGAAATATCTCAGTCAACGTCGGCGCAGCAACAAACATCTACATCTATTGCGCTTTCACAAAACGGTTTAACCGCCAGTGGTAGCAACGAGTCAGACGTATCTAACGATACACAAGTAACGGCTGATGATTCGCAAAACACAGATTCAACAGCAAATAACACGCAAACTCCAGCGCAAGAAAGCAGCGAGACCACAGAGCCTGCAAATTCATTAGTTGCATCTGCCAGCCCATCTTTAAATAACTCATTGAACGCATCGTCTTTAAATGCCACAGGCAATACCACAGTCAATACAGCACTTGATGCAACAGCGCAGTTAACCTCATCGGCGGGTAATTTAACGACTGCAGTGAACCAATCGTCATTACTTTCTGTTACCTCTGAACAAGGCACTCAGCCTGACACTACTGATACACCAACAGATGCCTCTTTACTTTCAAATGTGAGTAGCGCAACCGATTCAGTAACACAAGCTGATGCAGCGAGTGCGCTTAATGCGGGTGAGCTTACAAACCAATTAGCAATTACTAATACGGCTGCAAACTCAGTGAGTTCTGCACTGCAGTTAGGTGATGCAATTAATACCAGTAATGAAGTTGTAAGTAGTGTTCAGCAATCTTTAATTGCCAGTGTGCAAGATAGTACGGTTAGCAGTTTACAAAGCACGGTACAACAAAGTGTTAGCGGGCAGGTGAGTGCAGCGGTTACTGATCAAATTAGTAACGATGTAGCACTTAGCACCGCAAGTGAAGTAGTAACCAACATTACTAACGACTTAGACCTAGGCCTTTAATACGCCGCGTGTTTGCACAAATGCCGAATAGGGAAACCTATTCGGCCTGTTGGAGAATAAATATGAAAGCAGTTATAACCGCCACATTGTGTGTTTTTAGTGCCCAAGCGGTGCTTGCACAAACCAACCACGTTAAAACACCTGAGCAAAATAAACCCTTTAAAAATAGCTTTGAGCTAAATGCAGATGCTGAAGTTGGGGTATTAAGTAACTCGGCGCTTTCTGTTCAGGAGCTTGATGATATTTCGTCGCAAAGCGACAGCGGCATAAAAACCGCAGCCGGTGTTAATGCAAAATGGCAATTAACCAAAGGCGCTAAATTAACCTCAAGCTATCGGTTTGAACAACAAGACTACGATGAATTTGATCAATACGATTTAGACCTTCATCAATATGGTTTAGATGGCAGCTACAGCTTTAATAGCCATGAGGTAGGAGTTCGTTACGATGGCGCAAAAGCAAATGTAGATGGCGATACATTTTTACATTTTAATCAAGCTAGTGCTTACTATGGTCATTTTTTAAACCCGCATACGTATTTACGTATGAGCATAAAAACCAAAGCTAAACGTTTTGCTACTGCAAAAGCACGTAATGCCGATGGCATAGGTGCCGATGTAGCGCTTTATCATTTTATAAATAATGGCCAAACCATGCTAATGGCAGCGCTAAGTGCCGATAAAGAAAACGCCGACGACAACCAATACGACTTTAACGGTTACGGCTTTACTACTAAAGTTACGCACAAATTTACGGCCTTTAATGTGGCTAACAAAGTAGGGGCTGGCTGGCGTTATCAAAATAAAGATTACGATGAGCAAACAACGGATGATTTTTTTGAGCAAATACCGTCGCGAGATGAGCACCGAAATGTAGTTAATGCGTTTTATAACCTAGCTGTGTTTGAGCACGTAACACTAATAGCCGAGGCTGAATATGGCGATTATCAATCAAAGCTTAGTAGCAATACCTATACTCAGTCGGTTTTATCGGCGTCAGTTAAAGTGCACTTTTAGGTGGGTAAATGGCGCCATAACCAAAGGTGGCGTCTTTGCCTTGCTCGCCTAAATCGACGGCCAGCGATGTAAGTTCGTTAAGTGCTTTGGTTTTATTATTACCATGTTTTAACAATAAACAACTTAATGCCGCGCTTACATGCGGCGCCGCCATTGACGTACCCGACTCCCTCCCAAATTTTCCATTGCCTTGGCTTGTAACAACATTTACACCAAGGGCTGCAAAGTCTATGTAATCGCCTTTATTTGACCATCTATAAATGTGGTTTTTTGAATCAATAGCACTTACCGCTATCACGCTTTTATACGCGCCTGGGTATAACGGCTGCGACGCCGGACCTTGATTACCCGCAGCTGCTACAATTAAACCATTTTGTTTTATTGCTGCAGTAATACTTGCTTCTAAAATTGCGTTATTTGGCCCCGTTAGGCTCATATTTATTACGGGTATTTTATTACTAACTAGCCAGTTAAGTGCCTCTACTATGGCAAATAAAGTAGCCCCTTGTGCATATTCAGATTGCCTATAAAACACCTCGGCACTGTAGAGCTTGGCACTGCCTAAAAGCGGGTTAAGTTTTGCGCCTTTACCTGTAATTAGCCCTGCAATGGCGGTGCCGTGTAAATTTGGCGAGCTTAACCCTTGTGGTAAAAAGCTTTGCGAGGTGATATTGGTGCCTTTAAAAGCACTGTGTTTGGTATTAATGGCGCTGTCGATCATGCCAATTTTTACGCTTTGTGTGCAGTAAGGCGCAATAGGCTTATTTTGCGTTACTTTTGCGGTAGGCTCGCCTGTTTGCGCTTGGTATATGTGGTTTCGGTCAAGTATTGCAGACTCATCTAAGTTAAGCGCTTTTAATAACTCACTTTTAGAATTAACACCTTGGGGTACGTTAAAGCGCACTAAGCTCATGTTAAGTGCGTTGTAATTTTTTACCGACACAATCGTTATATTTTGCTGCTTTAGGGTATTAAGTTGTTGGCTATTTGCCATCAATAACCATTGGCGCTCTATTGCTCTAAAACCGTTTTCTAGCTCTACTTCAACAAATGCGGTGTTTTGGCTATTTATATTAATGTTAAGCACATTGGGTAAATTGCTAATTGGCTCACTTATTTGCGCTTTTAGTTCATCAATCGATATTTGTGGAACAGGCACCGGAAGCGGCACGCGTTGTGCCCGCTCTATAGTTTGCTCAATACGCTGCTCTATTGGGTTTAGCTGCCCAAGTACCTGATCGACTTTTACTATATTGGCTGAGCTCGTTGTGCTAAATATGCAAAGCGAGGCAGCTATTATGTGTTTAACGCGGACTTTTTTCATGTTCATACTGGGTTACTTCTATTAAATTTATCATGCTGGTTAGTTAACGTTTAACACATAGAAAAATTTCATTATTCAAATTATTTTGACTATTTGGGAATAAATGTTTTTTTGAATCGTCTTCTTTATAAAAGGGGTAAAAATCAATGAACGAAACATTAAAAACCTTATTGCCCATGCTTAGGCGTTTTGCCTATTCGCTAACGGGTAGTAAAGCAGATGCAGACGATGTAGTGCAAATAACAATTGAAAAACTATTAGTAAAAGGCATTCCGGATGACGTTGAGCCTGCTAAATGGGCGTTTAAAATTTGCCGCAATGTGTGGATAGACGAATACCGCTCACGCAAGGTAAGGCAAAATACGGCTCAGGCCGATATATTACCAGAGCCAATAACAAGTAATGAGCACCAAACACTCGAAAACAAACAAATGCTTAAAAATGTAAATACAGCACTTGGGCAATTACCCGAAGAGCAACGCGCCATAGTATCGCTGGTGGCAGTGCAGGGCATGGCTTATAAAGAGGTAGCACATACACTCGATATACCTATAGGCAGTGTAATGAGTAAATTATCGCGCGCACGCAGTACACTTTATAATTTAATAAAACCCGACTTTAAAAAGGAGCAAGTATGAACATTAACGACGAAACACTTAGCGCCTTTTTAGACTCAGAACTAAGCGAGCACGAAATGGAGCAAGTGCGTAAAGCCCTTGAAACCGATGATGAGCTAGTAATGCGACTTGCAGAATTTAGCGAAGTAGACATGTTAGTAAAAGAGCACGCAGCAAGTATTGACGACGCACCACTTAGTGACTCATTAGCTAAAACGGTTGCAAAGCTTGATACAGCAACGACAAAAAACACGTTAAACAGTAATGTAGTAACCTTAACGCCTTGGCAAAAGGTTAAGCAATCGGCTAATAAAAGTTTAGCAATAGCAGCAAGCGTTGCTGTGGTATTTGGTATTGCAATGACGAGCTATTTACAACCCAATGAGTCGCAAAATTTAGTAGCCAGTAACATAGCCACAGCACTTAATACACAGCTAAGTAGTGGTGAGTATAAGCAAAGTGATGGCTCACTATTTAGTGCACAGCTTAGTTTTAAAAATCAGCAAGATGAGCTTTGTAGGCAGTATGCACTAAGCTCAAATAATACAACGCAAACAAGCATTGCTTGTAAAACGCAAAGCGGTTGGCAAATTAAAGCGCAAACAGCTACGCAGCAAAGTAACAGTGGCGCGCAATATCAAACGGCGTCTAATAACAGTGAGTTAGATGCTGTTATAGATAGCATGATCAGCGGCGCACCACTCGATAGAGCGCAAGAGCAGCAAGCAATTAGCGCTAAGTGGCAGTTAAACAAATAATAATGTGTATAAAACGAGGTGAACTATGAAAACATCTATTTTAATTATCAGTATTTTACTTATGGCGGGCTGTGCATCTAAACCTGATTACCGCGCCGCAAATAATGGCTCACAAGGTTACAGCGAGCAAAAAATTAGCGACGATCAATACCGAGTAGAGTTTAAAAGCGTATCAAATAATGTAGCCGATGCCGGTGACTATGCATTATTGCGCGCGGCTGAGCTTACACAAGCACAAGGCTACGACTGGTTTGTTGTAACCAACAAAGAAACCTTTGTTGAGTCTAAATCGCAAGCTCCCGCGTCATCTATTAGTGCATCACAAAGCCAGCAATATGAGCGAAACTGTGGTTTATTAACCTGCGAAACTCGTGCACGCCCAACAAGCAGCGTAGGCGTACAGGTAAGTAACAATGATAAACGCAAAGAAGTGCACACCTTAATTGATATTAAAATGGGCAAAGGGATAAAACCAAGCGACAATAGTTTTAGCGCCCAAGACTTAATTGAAAACTTAAGCAAAAAGGCGGAAAAGTAAGCTTTTTTGGTAAAAGCGCTTGATATAAGCACTTAGCTTGTTTTAGCTAAGTGCTTTTTTCGTGGTAAAAATCCAGTAACCAGCATAGTGCCCACAATGACAAATAATGCGCCTAATAATGTATTTGGCCCAACTTGCTCATCTAAAATTAAATGCCCCCAAAAAATGCCAAATAGCGGAATTAAAAAAGTGACTGTTAACGCCGAGGTAGGGCCTATATCTTCGATTAATTTAAAAAGTAAAATATAAGCAAGTGCGGTGCACATTACTCCTAATACGAGTACACCTAGCATAACGTTGGTGCTTGGTATTTCTCGTATTGGCATAAATAAGATAAGCGGTAATACCATAAAGCTTGAAGCCCACATTGAGCCATGGGCGTTATCGAATGGGGGCAGTTTAGGCGCGTTTTTAGTGTAATGCGATGCAATGGCATAGCAAAGTGATGCGCTTAATGCTGCTACTATGGCCAAAATTGATTGGCTATTTAACACAAAATGATTTTGCCCAACCAAAATAACTACGCCAATTAAACCCAGCAGTAAACCAATCACCATACTTTTATTGGGCTTTGTTTTTGTCCATAAAATTCCAACAACAACACCCCATATTGGTGTTGTAGAATTTAAAATTGAGAGTGTGGAAGCGCTAATAGTTTGGGCTGCGTAAGCAAAAAATAAAAACGGCAGAGCAGAATTAAACGCACCTATAATAAAAAAGTGTTTTTTATGTTGGACAAACGCTAAGCTGCGTTTTAAGTACAGCGCCACAATAAAGAGGGTGAGTGCGGCAAAGCCAACTCTAAATTCTATTAACACCGCTGGGCCTAAGCTGTTAGCTGCCATTCGCATAAATAAAAATGACGCGCCCCAAATTGCAGCCAGAAAAAATAACCGAAGTAAACTTGCTAAGCTCATGATAGTATTTTAATTATACAAATAGGATTACACAATAGCAGGCTTTGCAAAGAGTGTAAGCCAGATTCGGTACTCGCATATAAAAATAATAAGGGACTAGTTATGGCTAAATGTATATCGGTTGCAGCAATTTTGGCTGTAGGTTTATTAGGTGGGTGTGGGTCGACCCCTGTTAGCCTATACAGCGACAATACAATGAAGAAAAAAGAATACAATGGTATTAAAGCGTATAAAAAGGGTCTGTACGAGCAAGCTTTTTATGATTTAAAAGAGCCGGCAGCACTTGGCTATAAAAGTGCACAATACACGTTGGCATTCATGTTTTTAAAAGGCCAATACTTGGAGCAATCTACTAAACTCGGAATGGGCTGGCTAGGTGTTGCAAAAGAAGCGGGGGTTGAGAATTGGTCTGCGCAATACGATGCATTTTACAGTGCAGCGACTACGCAGCAAAAACAACAAATAGACGAAACAGTTGAGTTGTATATAACGCAATTTGGCGTTAAAGCACAAAATATGACCTGTCGGCGTTCAGCTTCGCCTAGGCGTACATTTGGTGAAGTTAAAATTGATTGCACTAAGCACGAAGGTAGCGTTACCGAGCACGACATACAAATAATAGAATAGAGTTATGACTTTTCTAACTTCTTTTCAAAGTCGCTTTTAACTATTTCAAGTGCTTTAAGTACTTCTTCTGGAGCAACATCGTGTTGCTCTAGTATCATAATTAAATCTACTGCAAGTTTAATATGTGTAGGGGCTTGATCAAGTGGGCTTGTCATTTAACTCTTTCTTTTTTGATATTTGGCTGATGGCAACATTTATTGCTGTTTGTACACGTTGTTCCATATGTATGCGTTCTGATTGCGGTAAATAAAACGCCATATCTACATCGTAGCGAATATATCGTGGCGGGAGCTGATTTAGTACCGTACAACAAAAGTCAGCCATTACATCTTCATCATATTTTTCATCAAGTTTAAGTTTGATAACTTCCTCGACTACAATCTTTTCGTAATAGTTGTGTATATCTTCGTGTAATCGCATATTCCCACCGCTTTAAAATAATCCGTTTAACTGAGTCTATACTATGGCTTGCTATAAATCGATAGCGGCTTTAAATAGTTGTTTATGAACATTAATTAGTGAACTCAAATTACGCTGATAACCTCCGCCTAGGCCGCACATTAGTGGGATTTGGTGTTGCTTACAAAAGTTGAGAGTAAAAAAGTCGCGTTTATATACGCCATCGAGCGATACATCAAACAAGCCCAACTCGTCTTTTGTGTAAATATCAGCCCCTGCATTATACAAAATAATATCGGGGTTATGAATACGCACGCAAAAATCGAGTGCTTGCTCTAATGTAGCAAGGTACTCAGCGTCGGTTGTTTTAGCGGGTAATGCAAAATCGTAAGTGGATTGCTGTTTATTACGAGGGAAATTTTGCTCACAATGAATTGAGCAGGTAATAATTTGGTCATGATTTTGAGTGATTTGTGCTGTGCCATCGCCTTGGTGTACGTCGCAATCAAAAATTAAAACAGTGTCGGCTTGCTTTGTATTTATTAAATGTGCTGCTGCAATAGCTAAATCATTAAAAATACAAAAACCGCTGCCGTAATCACTGTATGCATGATGATAGCCACCACTTAAATTAGCCGAAAAACCATGTTTTAGCGCGTGTTCACTACTTTGGATGCTTGCCCCAACTGATAGTAATGTGCGCTCTACCAATTCATTTGAATAAGGAAAGCCCATTTTTTTTATGGCTTTATTGCTAAGAGTCCCATTTAAAAAGTCATCTATATAAGTTTGATTATGGCACAGCGAAAGCTGAGCAGGCGTTGCTTTCTTAGGCTCTTGAAAGTGAATAGCCGAAACACCTAGGTTTTCTATTTCGGTTTTAAGTAACTTATACTTTTGAATAGGGAATCGATGGCGTTCTGGGAGTATAAGGTCTGAATACAATGGATGATAATAAAGCTGCATAGTAAAGTGCGCCTTAACGCAGCTGCTGTTTTTCTACTTGTTGAATTTTATCTTCGGTGGCAGAAATTGCTTTTCTGCAGCGGCCTAATCGAGCGTGTGTGCTTAATATTTCAAGGTTAAGCTTTTGTGCTTTAGCAGGCGAGGCTTTATCCATTTGCATTTTTCGCTCTTCAATCATGAGCACTAAACGGCGTTCAAACTCATGGTTTTGTTTTAATTCGTCGTAAAGCTCATGGGATGATTGCATTATTTTTTGCACAGCTTGCTTATAAACGGTTTGCTTAGGGCGTGGTTTATAATGGCTTTTGTTTTCTTTAACCCAAATAGGGGTAGATTTAATAACATTGAATACAGCTTGTATTTGAGCTGCAATACGTTCAAGCGCGTAGGTATAAGCATGGCGATGCTCGCTTGGCGGTAACCTCGAAACTTCATCTTCTATTTCTATTACGTAATCGACTAGGTTCATGCTTTTGGTACTAAAAACTGCGCGGTCAAACAAGCTAGGTTGTGCTTGCATGTAGCGATTTTTAGAAAAAAGTTTAGCTTTATCAAATTGCTCAGCTTGTTGTTTTAGTGTTGCAACTTGTTGACGTAGTTTATCTAAAGCCATTGAATGCATATTAAAAGTAAGCCTCGTAAATTAGTTTTAATGCTAAAAGTATAACCATAGTATTAAATACTGGGCGAATAAATTTGCTACCAAAACGTATTGCTGAATGCGCCCCAAACCATGCGCCTAGCATAATAAAAAAGCCCATTGTTATGCCAAGTAAAAAGTTTACATGGCCGAGTGCAACAAAGGTAATTAAAGATATAAAGTTAGACACAAAGTTCATTGAACGCGCTAAACCACAGTTGAGTAGCAGGTTCATTTTGTAAAGCATACCATTAGAAGCAGTCCAAAATGTACCCGTACCTGGGCCTGCTAAACCATCAAAAAAGCCTAATGCTAAACCTTGTAGCCATTGTTTTATTTTCATCGCTTTGTTTAGTTTAGGAAGTTCATCGCCTTCGGTAGTACTTAAATTACCAAATAAGCTATAGCCAGCAACTAAAATAATAATAATGGGGAGTAGTTTGTTTAAAAAATCGATACTTAAATGATCAACAATAACAGTCCCTATCAATGCACCTATTGCGGTAGCAATAATAGAGGCTGCCCAAAACTTAGGACTAAATAAGTTCTTTTTATAGTATGTATAGCTTGCCGTTAACGAGCCAAAGCTAGCCGCTAATTTATTGGTGCCTAATGTTAAATGTGGAGGTAAGCCAGCAGTTAATAAAGCGGGTACAGTTAACATGCCACCGCCACCGGCGATAGCGTCTATAAAACCTGCGGCAAGTGCAACAGCACATAAAACAGCCCAGGTTGTTGGATCGAGTGCGAGTTCAAACATTAATAATCTATTTGTCTTTTAAAAGGTGGTAGGGTGTCGAGCATGGCTTTACCGTATCGCTTAGTCACTAAGCGTCTATCGAGAATAGTAATACAGCCTTCATCACTCTCTTTTCGCAGCAGTCTACCACAGCTTTGTACCAATTTCTTTGCGGCGTCTGGCACGGTAATCGTT
This sequence comes from Pseudoalteromonas sp. SR43-7, assembly GCF_014163785.1. Lineage (NCBI taxonomy): Bacteria > Pseudomonadati > Pseudomonadota > Gammaproteobacteria > Alteromonadales > Pseudoalteromonadaceae > Pseudoalteromonas > Pseudoalteromonas sp. SR43-7. The sequence continues at coordinate 103,587 of NZ_JACJDY010000012.1, forward strand.
AAAAACGGGTTACCACCTTTGCTTTGTACAAATTCTGCTTGCGCTTCTTCTATCGGCGAAGTAGGTACAGCAAACGGAATTTTAGTGATTATTAAGTTCTCTAAATATTTACCAGGTAAATCAAGACCTTCTGAAAGGCTTTGTGTTCCAAATAAAATACTGCCTTTGCCTTCGTCTACATTTTTAGTGTGTAATTTAAGCAATGCTTCTCGCGACATCTCACCTTGTACTAATAAGTTAAAACCTTTTGTTCTAAGAAACTTTGTTACGTGGTCCATTTGCCAGTAAGAAGCGAATAGTACAAGGTTCGCTTTTTTATCATTTAGGTACTCTGGTAAAGTTTTAGCTAGGTGATCACTAAAGTCTTTATCGGTAGGTTCTACTTTAGATACCGGAATACGTAAAGTGGCTTGTTTTGGGTAATCAAAAGGAGAAGGTACTTTAATAAATTTAACGCCCTCTTCTTTAGCAAGCCCTGTTTCGTAAGCAAAGTGATCAAATGAGCCCAGTGCACTTAATGTAGCAGAGCACAAAACAGCGCCCGCGCATTCTCGCCACAATTTATCTTTTAGGTAGTAACCGACCTCGATAGGGCAGTCGCTTAATAAGTGGTCGTGATGGCTTTTATATTCAAGACGTTTTATCCACCGTGCATGGGGAGCACCTTCGCCTTTTTTTGCGTAACTAAACCATAGTTTGTTTAGTTGCTCTAAGCGGTTTATGTATTGACCGCTTTCGCCTAGTATTGGGTCGGCAACGTAAGGTTTTATGTCGCCGTCGCTTACATCTTGGGTAAGGGTGTCGTGCATTTTGTTTAAACAGCGCAGCGCATCTTGCGTGGCTTCGCTTATGTCTTTTGCTTTACTGTGCAGCGATTGTGGAATTTCACCGTGCTCAAAGCGATAAGTATCGTCTTTCGAATATTCAAAGTCAGCATTATCGAGAATATCGCGAACTACTTTTAAATCTTTATTCGCGTCATTAATACTGTCGCAAAGTTTAAAGTTTTGGCCAATGGCTCTTTGCCCCACTAAAACCTTTGCCATTTTTCCGCTAAACTTGGTGAGCTTATCAAGCCATTCTATTGTACCTTTTATTGTGGCAGCAGCTGATGAAAAGTCGCGTGTTATATGTGCTAAATGATGCGCTTCATCAATTACATAAATGGTGTTGTCGGGCTCGGGTAAAATTTTACCGCCGCCTAAGTCTAAATCAGCAAGTAATAAAGAGTGATTAATTACCAGTACATCCATTTGCATTAATTGATTACGAGCAAGCTGAAACGGACACGTTTGATGAGCCTTCATTTGGCGCTGGCATGAATGTTTATCGCACGCTATTAAGTTCCACACTCTATCGGGTACAGTATCGGCCCAACTGTCTCTATCGCCTTGCCATTTTTTATTCACATAGGCGTTATATAGCTCATTCAAACACTTGGTTTCCATTGCGCTCAATGGTGAAGTAAGCGTTGGCATAAAGTCCATTTGTGTTTGGCTATCGCCGTTTACAGCATTATGTAATTTGTGGGCACAAATATAACGATGGCGACCTTTTACCAAATCAAATTTAAAGTCGAGGCCTGAATGCTTTTTAAAAAATGGGAGCTCTTTTGCTATTAATTGTTCTTGCAGTGCAACGGTTGCGGTAGAAATAACTAACTTCTTTTTTTGCGCTAAGGCAAGAGGCAACGCGCCTAAACAATAGGCAAGAGACTTACCGGTACCAGTGCCTGCTTCAATTACGCAAATGCGCTGCTTTTTATGATATTCACCGGCTAATGTTTTTGCTATTTCGGCTACAAGATAATTTTGACTGCTACGAGGGCGATAATCTTTTAGGTTACTAGCCACATGCTGGTGTACTTGCCTAATTGTTTTTTTTAGTGAGTCAGAAAGCATGGGATGATTTACCTAAAGTATGTATATAATTACAGTGCTATGGATTTTAGAGTTATAAGAGTGTAACTACAAGCAGCTTGTTTACTAATTTAGCCTATTGAGCAGTGGCGTTAGATGATTTGCATATTTTTTCCAATCAGTCAGCGCTTCTTTGTAAATTGGCTTACGTACTTGTTCTGAACTGGGAGTTAAAACAGGACGTTGATTATTATAAAACTCATAGCACGCTTGCTCTACTACTAAATTGCAATGTTCAAATAAATCATTAACCGTTTCAGTGAAGTTGTTTATTAAGCTTTCATAATTAATTGTATATATTTCGTCAGGATATACGCTATGCCAATGTGTCATCAGCTTATAATATTCATTCATGTAGTGAGCTAAATCTTCCTGATCGTAGCTATAACTATGGCCTTGTGAAAATGAGTGCTTATAAAGGCTCCATGCAGTCGCTTTTTTATCTCGTTGTACATCGATTATTTTTGCATTAGGGAATAAAGTTTTGATAAGAGCAATATGTTGAAAGTTGACTGGTTGTTTATCAATAAAGTAAGGCTTGTTATTGCGAAAAGGTTCAATGAATTTTAAGTAGCGTTTGGCTAATGTTGCCAAGTGCTCTTGAGTCAAACTATTTAGCTTATAAGGTACGTTGCTTTTTATCTGAAGGTTTTCTAACTCTACTGCAATAGAATTGATTTCTGATAATTCATAGCTAGCGTCAACATGGCTATGCGATGCCAGTATTTGCTCAATAAGTGTAGAGCCACTTCTAGGCAAGCTTACAATAAATATTAGCTGGACTTCATTTTCGGTTGAGGTATGTACTGTATTGGCTACTTTTTTGGTTAGGTATTTTTTACAGCGCTCATTAAAGTCATTAGTAATGTAAGGGGTAAGTGACTTTTGTAAATCGTTACTTATTCTTAGCTGCAAAAAGGCATCTTCGTACCTGCTATGTTGTTCATATGCTTTAGCTAAAGCAAAGTGAAGTTGTGCTTTATTTAATTTATTTGAGTCTATTGTTATCTGCTGTTCTAAATTAGCTATATTGAGCTGAGTGAAAGTATATGTTTTTAAGTTTGCTAAGTTCCAATAGGCTTCGCCGATATGGGGAGCTAGTTTTATTGTTTTGCAATAGTAAGCAATAGCACTTTGGTTATTGCCAATTATCTTTTCTATGTTTCCAAGTCTTAAATTGCAATATGCGGGGTAATAATTTTTATTTAACAAAGATTGGTAATTTAGAGATGCATTTTTGAAGTCCATCATTTTTACATAGGCAGCAGCGAGTAGACTTTGGGATTGTGGTAGTAAAGTAACTAATTTGGTCGACCTATTATAAAAAGAGATTAGCTCTAAATATTGCTTTGTATTAAATAATGCTTCAATGTGCGCATCATAAGCGGCTGATTTTGTGCTATTTATATTTATATTATGAGAAGTAATAGCCAAATACGTTTTAAAGTCGTTTGCCTGAAAAGCTATTTTACTTAATAACACTAAAACACGGTATTCATTCGCTACAAGCTTGAGCAACTCATGGGCAATGTTTTCTGCTGGTTTTAATTCTTTGTTTAATAGATGCTGATTCGCTTTATCTAAACGTTGGTTAAACCAAGCAATCATCTCATATTGTTTAATGGCATGTTGGTATTGCTCTTGCTCTTTTAACTGTCGATGTACTTGGGCTAATACTTGCCAAGCTTGATGGTGCTCTGGTGCAGTTTGAATTAAAGATAATATTATTTTTTTGGCTTGTTGAAGCTTGTTTTGTTGAAGGAGATTATTAGCGTGTTGGATAATTTCAGAAGTGCTCATTGAATGCTCATATTATTTTTTCTTAAGACTAACTTAGAAAGAAATAAAATATAACCTGCTTTACAAATTTTATTTTTGTCGTTTTTTATTACAAGGCTTATTTCATTAATGCACTTAGACTCGGGGTTTATTCTCTCTACAGAAACAGTTGATTCACCTTTGGGCGTAAGTTTTGTTATTTGGCTTTTAACTGAAAAAGGGCCATTAAAAGCAATTAGCTTACCAGAGTCAGTTGTTTTTTTTATCAAGTTAAAGGATAAAGCGACGGTAGAAAAAGTACTGCGGCTCTCAGATGTTTCTTTTGAAATTGTCCCTGTAGAATTAAAAGATTTCCAGCAGGGGACTGTGGCTGGTTGCTACTTTAAATCACTTAAACATTACTACAATGCGTTAAAAGCTCTAAGCGCAGAGGGCATTGTGACATACGAAGATGACATACGCCCTATAGATCGCTTTTTAATGGAGCGATTTATTAAAGGCTCCACATGGGTGAGAGGAGATATTACACATAAAGACGGATATAGGCTGTTAACCAATTGCCAATTTAAAAATAACCCAGATGTAAATCCTAAGTTTAAAACAGTTTCTTTAGACATCGAGTGCAATGGAGAAGGGGTATTATTCTCTATTGGTTTGGTCGGTCATGGCATTGATTGTGTATTAATGATTGGCAGTCCTATTAAATATAGTGATGCAATTGAAGTAATATGGTGTGTTGATGAAATCGATCTTTTACAAAAATTACAGCACTTTATAGCAAAAACAGATCCAGATCTTATTATTGGTTGGAACGTCATTGAGTTTGATTTTTCTGTTCTTCACTCCAGAGCTGAAACTCTAGGTATAGAATTGCGTCTTGGACGTAATAACGAAAAAATAAAATTACGAGTAGGCCATTATACTCGATTAACTATACCAGGAAGAGTTGTTATAGACGGTATAGACACGTTAAAAAATGCGACCTACCACTATGATAGCTTTAGCCTGTCAAATGTAGCTGCTAAGGAGCTTGGTGAGAAAAAGTTCATCAGTTCAAGTGACCAGCTAGCAGAAATTGAACGCCAATTTAATGATGATAAGTTATCCCTTGCGAAATACAATAGACAAGATTGCGTACTGGTTCTACGTATTTTTAACAAATTAAATTTACTTGATTTTGCTGTTGTTAGGAGTCAATTAACGGGGCTTGAACTTCATAGAATGGGCGGTTCAGTCGCTTCATTTGTTAACCTTTATCTGCCCTTACTTCACCGAAGTGGTTATGTAGCACCTAATTTAGGAGATCATGGCTTAAATTTTGATAGTCCTGGAGGGTATGTAATGTCTTCAAAGCCGGGATTTTATAAAAATGTACTTGTGCTCGACTTTAAAAGCTTATATCCATCAATTATGCGTACTTTTTGTATAGACCCTCTTGGTTTAATTGAGGGGTTGCTCAATCCAAAAGATGCAATCCCAGGATATAATAATGCACTTTTTTCAAGACATAAAAATCATTTACCAGCCCTTATAAAAACTTTATCAATAACAAGGCAAGAAGCAAAAGATAGCCAAAAACCTATGTTATCGCAGGCTATAAAAATTATTATGAATAGCTTATATGGAGTGCTTGGTTCTCGGGGATGTCGTTTTTACGATCCACGTCTTTCAAGTTCAATCACACTACGTGGGCACGATATAATGCAAACCACAAAAAAATGGATAGAGGAGTGTGGGTACAATGTAATTTATGGCGATACAGATTCAATATTCATTACTTTGGATGACGGTTTGAATACGCTTCAATGCGATGAAATTGGTAAACAATTAGCTATTAATATCAATCAACAGTGGGTACAAGAAATTAGTCAGAAGCACGACTTAGAGAGCTTTTTGGAGATTGAATTTGAAACCTTATACAGTCCTTTTTTTATGCCTACAATTAGGGGGAAAACGATGGGCTCTAAAAAACGATATGTAGGTCAAAAAATTAACAAAAATCACAATGAGCTAGTATTTAAGGGTGTTGAAGCAGTTCGAAGTGATTGGACTGAGTTCGCTCAAGAGTTTCAAGTAGAGTTGTTTGAAACTTTGTTCAGTAGTGACTATAAAATAAGCCTTTTAGAGGAGTTAGTTAATTCTTACTCTAGGCGTTTACAAAATGGAGAATTTGACGATAAATTAATTTATAGAAAAAGGTTAGGACAAAATTTAACTGAATATAAAAAGAATATTCCACCACATGTCCAAGCAGTTAAAAAATATAAAGCCCAGAACCCAAACTTTGAGGTGAAACGAGGGCAAATTATAGAGTATGTTTACACATTTGATGGACCAGAGCTCAGTGATACAAATAAAAGACTGAATTATCCTTTGTATATAAAAAAACAATTAGACCCAATAGCCGAAATGATTTTTAGTGCTATGGAAGTGACGCTATCAAAGAGCACTCAAACCTCTCTCTTTTAAGTTACCGTAAGCTAAAAGTTAACCTTTGTGAATTCAATCCCACCTTTTTATAATTTCTCCTAATGCAGTAATGGCGCTATTTAATAATGCCAATGTAAATTTTTTGATTTTAAATTGTAATGCTTTAGCTGTGAAAGTGTTGGTAATTAACAATAAGTTAATTTTATGTTGACCGCATTGTGTTGCTGGTATTATCATGACGTATGATTACCATTTATTAACAAATGGTAATCAAGCAAAAAATATAAAAAATATAAAGTATTCTGGGAGAATCAAATGTTAAATAATAAAGTTTCAAAAGCAGTTCGCTTAGCGATAGCTTTCGGTACAGCTTCAACAGCTGCTTTTTCAGCAAGTTCGTTTGCTGCTGATGAAGAAAAAGTTGATAAGGTTGAACGAATTGAAGTTACTGGTTCACGTATCAAACGTACAGATATGGAAACAGCTAGCCCAGTGCAAGTAACAACTGCTGAAGAAATTGCTGTTGCAGGTTTTACTCGTGTTGAAGACATGATGAATAGCTTACCGCAACTGGAAGCGTCTAATACTTCTTTCCAATCAAATGGTGCTTCGGGAACTGCAACCCTTGATTTACGTGGTATGGGCGCTCAGCGTACTCTTGTTCTTGTAAACGGTCGTCGTATGCAAGCTGGTGGTATTTACACACAATCAGCTGATATTAACCAAATTCCTGCTGCGCTAATTAAACGCGTAGATGTAATGACTGGTGGTGGTTCATCTACTTACGGTGCAGATGCTGTTGCTGGTGTTGTAAACTTTGTAATGAACGATCAGTTTGAAGGTTTTGAAGTTAATGTAGGTACAACTGCTTACCAACATAATAACGATAATGAATACATGCAAGGCCTAATGGATGATGCTGGCTTTGAATATGAAGAAGGTAATACGGGTCTTGATGGCGCGTCATTTGATTTTGCAGCGACCCTAGGTGGTGCATTTGATAGTGGTAAAGGTCATGCAGTAGCTTACTTTACTTACAACAGACAAAATGAATTACGCCAAGGTGCACGTGATTACTCATCTTGTGCTCTAAATGCTGCTGGTACAGCTTGTGGTGGTTCAGGTAATGCTGTTAACCCTAACTTTTATATCTCAGCTCCTAACGCTGACGGTGTTGTAGACTTTGGTGAAGGCCAGTACGAATACTGGACTCTAGGTCAAGATAGCAGCTTTATTCCTTCAGTTGGTAATACATATAACTACGCGCCAATTAACCACTTTATGCGTCCTGATGAACGTCATACATTAGGTATGTTTGCTAACTACGAAATCAATGATAGCTTCCGTCCGTTCATGGAAGCAATGTTTATGCGTAACCGCACTACAGCGCAGATTGCTGAGTCTGGTACGTTCTTTAATGATAATTACTCAATTGATTTTGATAGCCCATTATTAAATGATACACAACGTGCACAACTAACTGAGCGCTTCGGATTGACTTCAGGTGATCAGTTTGCAACTTATATTGGTAAGCGTAACGTTGAAGGTGGCCCTCGTGCAGACAGCCTTGAACATAACTCTTTCCGTTTAGTATTAGGTAGTAAAGGCGAAATTAACGACCTTTGGTCTTACGAAGCATTTGCTCAATACGGTTCAACTTCATCTTCTTCAGCATATGAAAATGATTTCTTTGGTCCGCGTATAATCACCGCTTTATCAGCAAATGGTGAAGATTGTAGCGCGACTTCTGGTTGTATTCCGTACGATGTTTTTCAGTTTGATGGTGTAACTGAAGAAGCTGCACAGTCACTTACTGGTACGGCAATCTTGAACGGTGTTACTGAGCAATTGATTGTAAGTGGTTTTGTTACTGGCGAATTCGATTTCTCACTTCCATCTTCAGAGTACCCAGTTGCTGCAGTATTTGGTGCAGAGTATCGTGAAGAAACATTCAGTAGAACAGCTGATGAAGTATATGCACAAGGTCTATTACTAGGCCAAGGTGGTACTACTAAGAGTTTAAATGGTGGTTATCAAGTACGTGAAGTGTTTGGTGAGCTTAGCCTACCAATCGTTGAAGATTTACCGTTAGTTGAAAGTTTACTTGTTGAATTAGGCTACCGTTGGTCAGACTATAGCACTTCAGGTGCTGAGCCGACTTATAAAGTGGCAATGAACTGGGATGTAACAGGCGATTGGAAAATTCGTTCAAGCTACAACCGTGCAGTTCGTGCAGCAAACAATGGTGAGCTATTCGCTCAACAAAGCACTGGTTTATGGGCCGGTACTGATCCATGTGCTGGTACACCAAGCCTAACAGCTGCTGAGTGTGCAAATACAGGTGTTTCTGCAAGTCAGTATGGCAATGTAGGTAAGAGCCCTGCGGATCAATATAATGCTCTGTTTGGTGGTAATCCAGATTTATCTCCAGAAATCGCTGATACTATTACTTTAGGTGTTGTTGGTAACCCATTTGAAAACTTCAACTTCTCAATCGATTACTGGGATATTGAACTTGAAGACGCGATTGGTAATATTGACCCAGAAATTCTAGTTACACAATGTGGTAAAAGCGGCGCGGCTGTATTTTGTGATAACGTAGACCGTACACCTGGTAGTGGTAGCCTTTGGATAGGTTCTGGCCAAGTTATTGCTACAAATACTAACTTAGGTAATATCCATTACGAAGGTATCGATTTAAGCGCAAACTACGATATGGAAATTGCTGAAGGTACATTAAAAACTAGTATCATTGGTACCTACATGTTAACTAAGGAATTTGATAATATTCCTGGTGTAAGTGAAGTATATGACTGTGTTGACTCATTAGATAACGGTTGTTTCCCTCAACCAGAATGGCGTCATGTTGTATCTGCTAGCTACGACACGGGCAGCTGGTGGAGAGCTACTGCTAAATGGCGTTTCTTCAGCGGTGTAAACGATTACACTGGTGCTGATACATTAGTACAAGACGACGGTATTAGCTCACAAAGCTATATTGACCTTAAAGGTACATTTACTATTAATGATTACACGTCTTTATTAGTAGGTGTTAACAACGTTATGGATAAAGAGGCACCTCTAGTTGGTGGTTCATTATCAACAAACGCAAATGCTATTGCTGGTTACTACGATTCGTTAGGTCGTTACTTCCATGCGAGCCTTTCATTAAAATTCTAATTTGAATTAATTAATGTATATTAAGCGAGCTTAGGCTCGCTTTTTTTATGGGGAAAAAATGAAATCGGTAAAAGACAGTTTACTGTTTGCAATACAGCAATTGAATAGTGGAAAGATTGTGGCAGGAAAAGCTACCCTAGAAGGTTTATGCGACAACCCTGAAGTTAATGAGCAAGCTTTAGCTGTATTGTTTAAAGTAGCTATGAATGAAGGAGATTTACTAAAAAGTAAGGAAGTTTGTAGAAGACTCATTTCAATAGCCCCCAAAAAATTCGATTATGTAAATACTCTTTGTCAGCTATATGCCGCCAGTAATGAATTCTCTTTAGCAATAGACTTACTTAAAAAATACACTGAAATAGTACCGGATAGCGCAATGTCGTATTTTCAATTGGGTGAAATGGCAAAAAAAGATGGCAATGGTATTCTTGCAAGTACATCTTTCTTAGCAGCTATCGAGCTTGGTTACCACGATATATATACCGCTTATGTGGAGTTAGCATCCGTCTACTCTGAGCTTTTAATTGATTATGGGACTGCGACTAATTATTTACAGCAGGCAATTACAGTTGAACCAAATAAAATTAATGCCTATTTTAATCTTGCTAATATATATGAGCAGCTTGGTGATAAGCAAAACTGTTTAAAGAGCTTTAATCAGGTATTAAAGATAAATCCTTTATATGGTCTGGCGCATGCGAGAATTGCTGATATACAAACATTTAATAAAAAAGAAGCGTTAGAATACGAACTAAAAAGCCTATCTATTTTAGAAGCTACAGAAGATGATGTGTTAAAAGCTGATATGTATTATGCGCTTGGGAAAGCCTTTGACGATAGCAAAGATTATGAAAAATCATGGTTTTATTATACTAAAGCCAATAGTTTTAATCGAAAATATATCCCGCAATACAACAGAGTTGATATTGAACACCAAGTAAGTAGCACACTAGCAAGAGAGCTTAGTAACGTAAAAAGTAAGACTGGCGATATTGTTCCAATTATTATTTGTGGCATGTTTAGGTCTGGTTCAACCTTAATAGAACAAATAATTTGCACTTCTGAGGTGATTAGCAATGGAGGAGAGATTGATTACTTGCATAAGCAACTATTCAATCTAATTGATAAGCCTAAAGTGCTGTCAAGCACGGTTAACTCAACATTATTTCAGCAAGGTTATGAGAAAGAATTAAAGTTAAGAGCGGGAAAAAGTAGTCTTGTTACTGATAAACGGCCTGAGAACTACTTATACATTGATATAATTAAAATGATGTACCCTGAAGCAAAAGTTATTTGGACACAGCGCGATATTAGAGATAACAGTTTATCAGCTTACTTTCAACATTTAGGCCCAAGTTTGAATTATGCGACCGCACTGAATGATACAGTGCACTATCATAAAGCGCAGCAGCGTGTTAAAGCACATTGGCTAACAAAGTATCCTAATGATATTTTTACAGTCAATTATGATGAACTTGTTTCAAAGCCCGAGGGGGTATTATTGCCTCTGTTCGAATTTTTAGGCGTAAAATATCAAGGTGAAAGCGGTTTATTTCATCAACAAAAAAATATTGTAAGTACTGCTAGTGTTTGGCAGGTGAGAAAGCCTCTTTATACATCTTCATCGGGAAGATATAAAAATTTCAGTAGGTATATTAAAGAAAGCTTATCTATTTCTGATTTTGAAGAGTTTAATAATGTATTAGATTAATAACTGAGAGTATTCAGCACTCAATAGAGCGCTGAATACAATTTAATTATTTAGTGGGTAAGTCTTTTATTTTAACACTACTACTATTGATTTTTTTCTTGAGACGAAGCTTATTAATTTTGTCTAATACTGCAGGTGAAAAGCGAGATTGAGAGCTAACTTTAGAGGATAACATATCGCTTAGGAAGCTAAGGTTCATAGCGCCTGCACCAGGCACGTTACTATTGGCTGCTACGGCATTTAGTAAGGCCGCTTTGTTGGTGGCATTACCCTCACCAAATGAGCGCTCAGTGCCGTATATATCGGTTACATTCCAGTCCTCAATAGCTAGAATTAATTCTTCCGAATCTTCTACTTGTGAGTTAATAGAAGAATCAGAATAGTTTAAAATATGCTTTAGTAGATCGTTCTCAAAGTCAGGAAATAAAATTTTTGCTTGATCATAAAAAATAGAAACGTTTAGACGATTTCTTTTAACTTGAACGCCTCGGTTGGAGTTTACAAACTCTTCAGCATTACCTGAAAGTTGTTTATATACCTTATCAGCTGTGTAAGCTTCGTTACGTAAATTCGGACTTCCGATTATCCCTTGATAGAAGCCATACATTACTATTTTCTTATTCCCAAATTTCTTAAAAACGATATCATGTTGAATATTATTAAGTGACAAGGTATGGCCTGAAACATTTATAAATTTATCGTTTAGTATTGAGTTTTCACCTTCGAGTAATTTTTTTGCATTTCGAACTGGGTAATGTTCAATTAACTTTTCAATAATGGCTGTATTATATAAGTTTAGCCAATAAGCTAATTGCTCATCTAAGGTTAATGCGTTTAAAGGGACTTCTTCAGGTACTTTTTCTAGGCTTTGGCGAATTACTTTAAAACCTAGCTTAATATCCGATTTTACAACTTCTTCGAAATAAAAGCGGTTAGCCTCTAAAGCCGTATCTCTGTCTCTATTAGATCGTAACCTTGTGCCATTACCTACTATTGGTTTTAGAATAGTCCTATCAGATAAACCCATTTCAATAACGGTTAACTCTAGAAGTTGGTCTAGGTCTTCATAAGATATGCTTATATCCCTATTTAAGCCAAAATCTGAAAACTCTTCGGGTAAAGAGAATTCTTCAGCTTTCACTGGAATAAAAACAATAGCGATTATAAGTAGCAAGCATTTTATCATGATCAATCCTTTGTTTTTGTTTATTTTTATAGCACTAGTTTGAATTTCAATCAACTAGATTAACCAATTGGCATAATATCGCTAGGTATTGTTAAGCGAGGTCTATCGCTTTTAAGCTCATTTGTGCCATGCCAAATATAGCTAGGAAAAATGATAATTTGTCCACTTTCAGGGCATATCTCGCGATCTATTGATTCTCTTTTTCCTAGATCAAGACATGTTTCTCCTAACTTTAACCAGCCATTTTTAAGTGGATCATTTTTACTCATTTCATCAGGTATAGAAATATAGCTGGGTGCTGACAACCAACCGTGAGGATGAATATGATTGGCATGATATCCTCCATTTTCTAGTTTTACTGACCAGCTGCCTTTGGCAGTAAAGTTTAGGCTATTTCTTGCCGTTAATGGGTGCATACTATCTGCTGGTAAATCATTTAAGTAAGTAGATATACATGACTCCATTGACTGCTTAAATAATGAGAGTAACGTATTTGAGCGATAGAGTAAGTGTCCTTCAGTTTGACTTCCTCTTCGAACACTTTGATCAAGCGGCTCTTGTTCTTTAGTGTGTAAAGTAAGTAATAGTTCCTTGAGTTCCTTCCCAAAAGAGTCAAACGACTTGTAGCCTTTAGGCGTAGGTAGAGCCATTGTTTTAACAAACATATCGTAATTAGTTAACCAATGATATTTATCGTCTTTAGCTAAGCGCCAAGCTGTGGATAAATAAGCCCAGATTTCTTGATTAAAAGGGTTGTGTTTAACTGCAGTGTTTAAGTGTAATATTGCTTTTTTATATTCAAAATTTTCAATACAGTAGTTTGCCAAATCTACACTATATCTTGCTGATTGGGGAGCCTGTGATACAAGCTCATCTAATATAATGAATGCTTTATCACTTTGCCCATGCTTACCTAAAATGATGCCATGAGCATGTTTTATGTCTAAGTTATCAGGGAAGAGCCTAATTGCTTGTGAAGATACATCAAGGGCTTGATTAAAATCTTTAAAATGTAAAAGCTGAGCTAGTTGTGATTGAACTAGTTGTGGGTTTTTAGCATGATTTAAGAATGTACTATTGTAGGAGCTCATAAGGGCTGATTTGTTTGCACGATCCCAGTATAATTTATTTAAACACTCATGCGCAGGTATATAGTTAGGAGCCTGTTCAAGACATCGTTTTAAATACTGCTCACAGAGCTCAAACTTTAGTAAATCATAGTAAGTACAGCCAATCAAAAAGTTAACCTCGGGGCTATACTTGTTCTGCTTATCGCTTAGCATTAAAAATATATCTAAAGCATTGTCGAATTTACCCATATTGCGAAAATTACAAGCACGTTTATATTTAAATAAAAATTGATTTTTTAAATCGGCAGGTAAAGAGAGGTAATAGCTTTCAACTAATTCTAAGTCACCCAAACGTTCTAGTAATTCAAGCTTTAACCAGTGATATCTCTCTTTTAAGGTTTCATCAGATACGGTTTTAGAAAGTTCCTTTTTTGCTTGTAACAACTGGTTGGTTTTGATCAAGCTTTCTATAAAATTCAGAGATACCTTTTCGCTTTGTGCCAAATACCTTGTGTTTTTTAAAAAGTTTAAACATAACGAATGTTTAGCAGTTCTGCACAGCAAGTTTGTATAGTTTTCAATTAGAGGGAGGGATGAAGGAAACTTATTTACTGCGTAAGAATATGTTTGTTCGGCATTTTCATTTTGGTTAAGTGCGCTATATGTAGCGGCAAGTAAAATATACCAATCAACAGTTTTAATATCACATTTGTTTAAAAAAAGAATAGCTTGGTTATATTGGCGTGAATTATAAGCAGCGAGCGCAGAGTTAAGAAAGTTAGACATAAAACACCCTATTTTTCGTACCATGTTAACAGGGTGTTTTTTAAAGTTAAATAATAAAATTTATTAAAGGTCTTTTATTTTTACAGAGCCACTATTATCAGTTTCTTTTAGCTTGAGAGCTCTAATTTTTTCGAGCATTTCTGGAGAAAAGCGGCCAAAGTTCATCGTTTTCTCCGAAATAGAATTAGATAAAAAGCTTATGTTAACAGCACCTAGTCCTGAACCTGCGCCATCAGCTCCTATTGGTTTTGATGAGTTATTTGCAACAGCATTGAGCATGGCTGCAGGGTTTGTTGACGCTGCGCCACCAAACTTTCGCTCTGTGCCATAAATATCAGTGATTCTCCAATCTTCAATACCTATTTTAAAGCTCTTAGCATATTTTATATCAGAGCTCATTGGCGGGTTTGCATAGTCTTTTAGGTGCTCTCGTAAATCTTTCTCGAAGTTTTCGAATAATGGTTTAACTTGCTCATAGTACTTAGAGGCATAAAGGCGATTTTTTCGCTTGATACTAGTTCCTCTATTTGAATTGACGAATTCTTCAGCGTTTTCAACTAATTGATGATAAACCTTGTTTCCTTTATATGCTTCGGCACGAATGTTAGGACTTCCTATATTTCCTTGATAAAACCCATACATAACTATTGGTTTTTTTATACCAAACTTTTTAAAAACAATATTTTGTTGTATGTCGTTTAAAGAAAGTTTATGGCCAGCAACATTTAAAAACTCATCCTTTAAAATTGAATTGCTGCCAAAGAGTAAATCTTCTGTATCGCGAATAGGATAGTGTGTGATTAGTTTTTCTAACATGGCTGTATTGTAAAGGTTTAACCAATAAGCAAGTTGCTCATCAAGGCTGAGTTCGTTAAGTGAGATTTCATTTGGCAGACTTTCTAGGCTAACTCTAATCTTATAAAAACCGTCTTTAATCTCTGATTTTGTTACTTCTTCAAAGAAGAAACGATTTGCTTCTAATGCTGTGTCGTTATTTTTATGCGACTTCATTCTTGTACCGATGGAGGCTTGAGAATTTAGTTTGGAACGATCTGATGCTCCAGTATCAATTACAGTAAAACTTAGAAGAGTATCTAAGTCATCATATGAGACAGTAATATCTCTATTTAAACTAAAATCTGAAAATTCTTCCGGAAGTTCTTTTAAGTCAGCGAAAGCCGAGAATGAGATAGTGAGTATTAAAATACATACGAGGTGAGTTTTCATAGCAATTCCTTTGTTTGTTAGGAACACCATAATCTACAAATGTTAATTCACTTTCAAGGTTTGTTTACATTTAATTTCATTTTATTAGCATGACTACAAAAAGTGGAATATTGCTCTTTAGTTAATGGTGATAATATCGCAATGTGTTAGTTTTTTGTTTCTTTAAGTTGTTGTAAATTAATGTGTTTTTTCGTTGTCAAAGTGTTGACCTTTTGCTCGAGTTGGGCCTACTATTCAAACCGAAATAGGTACTGTGATTAATTGCAGACCGTTTTGAAAACAAAATAATTAAAAAATATTCTAGGGGTAATCCAATGTTAAATAATAAAATCTCGAAAGCGGTTCGCTTAGCGATAGCTTTTGGCGCGGCATCTACCGCAGCTTTTTCTGTAAGCTCTATGGCTGCGGAAAAAGAAAAAGTTGAACGTATAGAAGTAACTGGATCTCGCATTAAACAAGTTGATATGGAAACATCATCACCAGTAACTGTTATTACAGCTGCAGATCTACAATTATCAGGTGAAGCATCAGTTGCTGATGTTTTAAATAACACTTCTGTAAATAGCTTTGGTTCTTGGCGTGGTATGTCAGGTTACGGTAACGGTGCTGCAGCAACAAGTAATATAAACATGCGTGGCCTTGGGGCTGAGTACACATTAGTGTTACTTGATGGTCGCCGTATGCCTGGTACAAGTTCTTCTTCAGGCGCAGCTGCGGATACTTCTCGTATTCCAATGGCGATCGTAGAAAGAATTGAGATTCTTCGCGAAGGTGCTTCTGCTGTATATGGCTCAGATGCTGTTGCAGGTGTTATTAATATTATTACAAAAAAAGATTTTAACGGATTAAGTTTTTCATATGATACTGAACTACCTAGTGCTGAAGGTGGTGATACAAATCGTTTTAACGTAAGTACAGGTTACTCTGGTGAGAAGGGTAATATTACATTAACTTATGAATATTATGATGCTGAATCAGTATTCGATAGAGATATTTGGAAATTAAATGATGAGACTTATGCTGATTATTCGTCATTTAGCTCAGTTCCAAATGGTAATGGTGCTAGTGGTTGGGTTACAAGCCCTACTATGTGTGCAGAATCAAATAACACGGTTGATGGAGGCACTCGTTGTTTATATAACTATGGTGCAGTAACCAAGTTATTTGGTGATACTACTCAGAACTCAATGCTTTCAAATTTCAATTATGAATTCACTGATAACTTAAAGTTCCGCGGTCGCGCGAGTGCATCACTTTCTGAAACTGATTCTCGCTATGCAGGTACACCAGTATCTACAAACCAACCAACTATGTTGGCTGATAATCCTCTAAACCCTGTAGGCGAAGATTTAACTCTATACATGCGCTCAGCTAACATTGGTGAGCGAGATACTCGTACTGAAATTAATAGTATTGATTTCTTGGGTGGTTTAGTCGGTTTTGTAGATGTTGCAAATGGTATTGACTGGGAATTTAATGTACAACACAGCCGTTCTACAACTAATTCATTTAATACAAACCTTATAAATGATGATGTTGTTCAAAAGCTAGTTGATAGTGGTGAGTATGATATATTTAACACATCAGGAATGAGCTTTGCTGACTGGGATAGCAGCATGAAGGATTTGTATGGTCAAGCTGCTCATACAGGTGTGTATCAAGCTCGTTTTACAAGTACTCAATTTGATTCGGTAGCATCTACATTATTGTTTGATAATGGTGATGTTTCTATTGCTGGTGTAGTTGGTGCTGAATTTGAGCAAGTAGAATTTGAACAAATGAGCGACCCTCAATCGGCCTCTGGTCGAGTGTCAGGTGGTTCAGGTGGTGATGATGTTAATGCAGAGCGTGACAGAACATCTGTATATTCAGAGCTACAAGTAAACTTACCATACAATGTTGATATTAAAGCAGCTGTTCGATATGACAAATACGAGCAAGAAGGTGACGTTGGTTCACAATTTGTATCAGGAACATTCGATAACGTTGCCCCTCAAATTGGTGTTGCATGGCGTCCTTCTGATGCGCTATTAGTTCGAGCTAGCTGGGGTGAATCGTTCCGTGCACCTAACATGGGCGAAATGTTCTCTAGTCAGGCATTAAGCTTCGAAAAAGCTTACGATACAATTTGGTGTGATACGCAAGGCAATGCAGGTTCTGATGCTATTTACTGTAACCCAAATGCTTCACAGCAACATAAGACTTGGTTTGGTGGTAATCCAGATCTTGAGCCAGAAGAAGGTGAATCATTTACAACAGGTTTTGTTTGGAATGTAACAGATGACTTATCTGTAGAGCTTTCTTACTATAATATTAAGTTAGAAAACAGAATTGCAGCTGTAAGTGTTGAGCGCCTATTAAAAGACGAGCAAGACAATGGTTCTAACCCGGCAGTAGTTCGCGATCCAAACACAGGTCGTATTGATGTAATGTACAGCTTTGACCAAAATATGGCGAGTTTAGAAACATCAGGTTTTGATTTTAAAACAGCTTATATGTTTGAGTCTAGCATTGGTAATTTCGCTCTTAAAGGTGAGCTAAGTTATGTAAGCGACTTTGAAGAAGTAACAGAAAAAGGCGCTGATGCGTTTGATTATGCTGGTCTGCAAGAGTACCCAGAGCTTCGTGGTAATGTTACCTTTGATTGGACAAATGATGCATTTGGTGCAGCATGGACTACATACTACATAGGCGACCAAGACTCAGGTAATGAAGAGTATGGTGTAACATATTTAGCTGATATTCCAAGCTATATTAAACACAATATCCAAGTATCATATAACCATGAATGGAATGGTAAGTTTGTATTAGGTGTGAACAATGTGTTTGATAAAGAAGCACCACAGCTAAACGATGGCACTAGAGGTTACCGTGACGCTTCAACATCATTATATGATGTTTTAGGCCGAGCTGTATTTTTAAAAGTTGAACAAAACTTCTAAGAATCGTTTATAGATTATGTTTCGTCTTTAATACGTTGACGATTATAATAAAAGGTCAGTTGCTTATGCTTCTGACCTTTTTACATTTGGTTTGCTATTTTATCTTCAAAATTTAGATTATGGGTTGTATGTACTTACTGACCCACTTAATTTTTAAGTTTGTTACCTTGTAATTTCCGATGATATTCACCTGACACTAAGAATAGATAATGTGGCTTTCTTAATTGAGTCGAAGTAATGATATTTGCAAATTACATATAAGTTCTTAGCTGCTTTATTGTACTGAAAGCTGGGATTTATTATTCAACGGATTAGTAGTGTTTTTTATCGACTATATGTTTTTATAAAATGAAGTTCCCTTATACATCGACAATTTATATTAAATTATTCCTAATTTAATAAGGTAAGACTAATAGCGTATATTTAATAGAGAGATTATTTAGTTTATATCTTGTAATAGTCATTCCTGAGAAATAGCCTTATACTAAAAAAGAATATTTAAATAATTCCAATCACACAATTTAGCGAGATATAGATGAAAGAAGTCCGATCTTTTATTAAAACAGCATCATTAACAGAGCTTGAAAAAGCTCAACAGCTTATCAATGATGCAATTTCAAAATATACCCAGCAGCAAAAAGCGAAACAGGAAGTTTTGGATCTTTTAAAAGAAAAAGGACTTACGCTAGAAGATTTACAAGATGGAGCATCAGACAAGCGCACTAAAGTTAAGCCTAAGTACCGCATGGAACTTAATGGTGAGACTATTGAATGGACTGGCCGTGGCCGTCGTCCTAAAGCGTTTGAAGGTGTTGAGCTTGAAAAGTTTTTAGCTTAAAGCTAAATATAAGAGAAGCTTCGGCTTCTCTTTTTTGTTTACCCCTCAATAAAATATAATTAAAGTTTAAAACTCCCAGCTATTATTTGCTAAAATCTCTTCACTCGAACCTATTTGTTTACCCATGAGCTATAAACTAAGACCTTACCAACAAGAAGCCGTAGAACGCACCGTTTTACACTTTAGAAAGAGTAATGATCCTGCCGTTATTGTACTACCAACCGGCGCAGGTAAGAGTTTGGTTATTGCTGAACTTGCGCGTATAGCTAAGCAAAAAATATTAGTGCTTGCTCATGTAAAAGAGCTGGTAGAGCAAAATTCGCAAAAATATAAAAGTTTTGGTTTAGAGGCGAGTATATTTTCAGCAGGCTTAAAAGAAAAATCATTAAACCATCAAGTAACCTTTGCCAGTGTGCAATCACTTTCTCGTAATTTAAATAAATTAAATGAGCATTATTCATTACTTATTATTGATGAATGCCACAGGGTAAATGGGGATAAAAAAAGTCAGTACGGTAAAGTAATAAACAGTTTAAAAGAGTATAACCCTCAGTTAAAAGTATTGGGTTTAACAGCAACACCTTATCGGTTAGGAATGGGGTGGATATACCACCACCATTATCATGGTTTTGTTAAGGGTACTCAAGAAAGCCCGTTTAAAAGTTGTATTTTTGAATTGCCGCTCAGGTATATGATCAAACATAATTATTTAACGCCGCCTAACGAAGTTGATGCAGCAATTAGCCATTATGATTTTTCGTCCTTAGATAGCAATGCATTTGGGCAATATACGACTGATGACATGAATGCGCTTTTAAAAAACAGTGAGCGCGCAACGCAGGCTATATTACAGCAAGTAATTCAATACAGTGAAGAGCGCGAAGGGGTTATGGTTTTTGCCGCCACGGTAATGCATGCCCAGGAAATATTAAGCTACTTGCCAGCTCATCAAAGTGCACTAATCACAGGTGATACGCCAAACACTGAGCGCGATAAAATCATTAAGCAATTTAAAGCTAAGCAATTAAAGTATCTAGTTAATATATCGGTACTAACAACCGGCTTTGATGCGCCACATGTCGACTTTATAGCTATTTTAAGACCTACAGAATCAGTTAGTTTATATCAACAAATTGTGGGGCGAGGTTTAAGGTTATCTGAATCAAAAACGGATTGCTTAGTAATAGATTATGCTGGCAATGGTTTTAATTTATTTCACCCAGAAGTAGGTGATAAAAAAGGCGATAGTGATAATGAACCTGTGCAGGTACTTTGCCCAGGTTGTGGGTTTGCGAATATATTTTGGGGTAAAACAGACTCCACTGGCAAAGTAATAGAGCACTTTGGCAGGCGTTGCCAAGGCCTGTTAGAAGATGATGATGGGCATAAAGAGCAGTGCGATTATCGTTTTAGGTTTAAAGAATGTGAGCAGTGCGGTGCCCAAAATGATATTGCTGCACGTAAATGCCATGATTGCGGCGCGGTAATGGCCGACCCTGATGATAAGTTACGCAATGCATTAAACTTAAAAGACGCACTTGTGCTTCGATGTAGTGGGTTATCGGTAACTCTAATTAAAGATGAACTTATTAAAGTAACGTATTTTGATGAAGATGGCGCAAGTTGCGATGAAGTGTATAACCTCGCAAATAAGGGCGGGCAATTTATATTTAATAAGCAATTTGGTCTACGAGTAGGACTTGGACAAACACCCATTAATTTTAAAACTGCAGCGCAAGTAGTAAACGCACAATTTGAATTAGTACCACCGGATTTTGTTATTGCACGAAAAAGCAAAAAGTATGGTTGGAAAGTGGCTGATAAGCTATTTGACTATAAAGGCAATTTTAGGAAGGCAAATCAGTTAAGCCGCTAAGCTTAACTGATAGAGTACATTGAACTAATACAATTAAAAGGCAACTAAGCCTCGTCACCGTCCATTAATCCCCAGCCATCACCGTATCCATTAAAGCTATTAGCAATACTTTCAATGTATTGCTCTGCTTGTCCTAGAAGGGTGTGCTCTGGCACCATTTGTACTTGAGTGATAACTTCCCAAACGCCAGTGTCTTTACATTTTTCAAGCTCAGCATTTTGAACTAATGCATCAGAGACTATTTCTTTAGCAAATTTTTCAGCATCGGCTTCTTGTTCAAATAAAATAAAAAAATCGACTTGGTGCATTTTATTTAAATCAACGCCAGCAGCGGCTATTTCGGCTAAAAGTTGGCCGTTATCATCATCAGGGAATTGCATTAAAAACTCATTTAAAATTAATTTTTTATTCGTAGGCACTATTGTAACTAAAATATTGTCTTCACGCGTACTAATTTTAATTATGCTGATACTTATTCAAAGTTAAATTTACGCGTTAGATTGTCATTAAGTTAATGTGTTGCTCATTATGGCTATGCTAATATGCGCGTAATCAGCCAGTTTTATGTAAGATATTAAAAGTAAGGATATTTACTTGTTTATTAAGTTTTTACGTTGCATATGTGTTGTGAGTGCTTTAATTGCGACAAATAGCTATGCGGCAGAAAAAGTCATAGAAGATTACGAAATTAAAGGGTTAAGTGGTGATTTAGAAAATAACGTAGCCCTTTATCTCAAGCAATTAATTGGTGAAAAACCAACCCGTACACTTCGTCGTTATGCCCAAAAGCAAGTACAAAATAGCATTAAAGCACTTGGTTATTATAGCCCGACCGTCGAGGTTATTTATGATAAAGACGATAGCGAGTTAATTGTTAAAGTTGAGCGAGGTCCTGCAACTCGCATAGAAGCAATTAATATTACGCTAAACGGCGATGGCCAAAATGATACTCAATTACAGGCATTAATTAAAAATACCAACTTAAAACAAGGTGATGTTTTAAATCATGGTAGATATGACTCTGCTCATAAAAAAATAGAATCTATGCTATTGGAGCTTGGCTATTTCGATGCAAAGTGGCCAGCGCGCAAATTAGAAGTGTCACTTAAGAAAAATAGTGCTGTTATTACTTTTGTAATTGATACTGGGGTTAGATATCAGTTTGGCGATATAAAAATTGCCAGTAATACGCCTGCTGAAAAATACATACGCTCGCTTGCGCCTTTTACTCAGGGTCAACCTTATAAATCAACACATATTGCTGACTATAATTTGGATTTATCAAGCACCCCTTATTTTGCAAGCGTGCGAGTTTACGCCGATATTGCTGCGCGTAAAAATGGCCAAGTACCTATTAAGGTAGATGTGTTGCACAAGCCTGCAAATAGCTATGAAATTGGCGGCGGTTTTAGTACTGACTTAGGGCCCAAAGTGCGTTTTAAATGGAGTAAACCGTGGATCACAGAAGACGGCCATTATCTCGAAACTAATTTAAATGTGGCGCAAAGGCAGCAAGATATTTCCATGGCTTATACCATTCCAGTTGATGATCCGAATGATGATTTATGGCGTTTTTCTGCTGGTTATAAATTAGAAGATGAGCTCACAAACGACACTTACAGTGAAATATTAACTGGGCAGGTTCAGCGCCAATGGTTAACCGAACATAAGTGGGTGCGTACTGCATTTTTACGCCGCGACCAAGAAACCTACCGCATCGGTGATGAAGAGGAAGAAAGCACAGAAATGTTAATGCCGGGCATTAGCTACGCCCGCAAAAAATCAAAAGGCGGCACGACTCCATACTGGGGAGAGCAGTGGCTTATATCTGCTGAGTTTGGCTTAGATGATGTACTTTCGAGTACTAATCTGATTAGGGTTCAAATGCAACATGCGTGGTTACGTACTTACTTAGATAAGCATTTAGTGTTTTTAAAAGCAAATGTTGGTGCAATGCTTGTTGATGATATTGAAAACGTACCTTACTCACTGCGTTTTTACGCAGGTGGCGATCAAAGTGTTCGTGGTTTTGCGTACCAATCAATATCGCCGGAAAATGATGATGGCGATCTCATCGGTGGTAAATACTTACTAACCAGTACAATAGAGTACAACTATCAGTTTGCTCAAAACTGGCGCGCAGCTTTATTTGTTGACGGTGGTACTGCGACGAATGATTTTTCTGATGATTTTGAAGTAGGCGCTGGTTTTGGTTTTCGCTATTTAACACCTGTTGGCCCAGTGCGTATAGACCACGCTTGGGGATTAACAAAAGAAAGTAAAAGCACACGTTTAAGTATTACCATAGGGCCAGAAATTTAATGTCAGTATTAAAAAAGATAACAGCCGCCGTAAGTGCTATTTTTGTCACGTTAGTTGTCGCACTATTTTGTTTGTTATTTACCGCACCCGGTAATCAATTTATTGCTTATAGTGCAAACAAAGCGGTAGATGGACTACATATTGAAATTAAAAATGGCCGTTTTATTTATAATGATGCCTTTAATGTGCGCTTTACTAGCAACGGATTTGACTTTAATGCACAACAATTGAAAATTGATTTGTTTTGGTGGCAGTGCGATGGAATTTGTATAGATAACTTAAGTGCTAAATCTATAAATTTAACATTACCAAAAACTGCAGAGTCACAAGAAGAAGCCGCGGCAGAGCCGCTTGAAAAAATCAGCTTACCTTTTAATATTGCTGTAAAAAACATTGCGTTCAATAAATTTACGCTAGAGCATCCAAGTGCAAACGTAAGCGTTAATAACTTTAAACTCTCAGCAAAAGCAGAGGGTTCAAAGCTGACGGTTAAAAGCCTGAATATTCCCACCATACTTGTTGCTTTAAAAGAGCAAGAACAAGATGCGAAAACACAAATGGCGCAAAATACTCAAGCGCCTTTAACGCAGCTACCCGCACTGCCTAATATAGAATTTACTTCACCACTTGATTTAGTTGTTGAAGACTTTGAAATAGCTAACATTACGATTGAGCAAAACGAAGCCCAGCATGTTATTGAAAACATCTCGCTGCAATTAAGTGTGGAAGATGCGGTTATTAATTTAGAGTCATTCTCAGCAAAGTATGAGCAGTGGCAGCTTAATACGCACCTTAATGCTGAGCTTGCAGGAAATTTGCCCATAAAAGGGAATGTTGTTTTACAAAGTGATGAGCACCAAGCCAATTTGCAGTTGAATGGCGACTTATCAAATCTAAACTTAAATTTAGAAACGCAGGGACAATATCCGCTTAGTTTAACGGCAACGGCAAATTTAAAGCAAAAAAACTATCCGTTTGAGTTAAATGGCAAAATTAAACAGTGGCTTATTGATGCACAAAGTAATGAGCTTAAAGTGCGAAATGTAAGCCTCAATGCACAAGGTAATGCCGACGATTACCAGCTTAGCCTGCAGGGGAATAGCCAATTAGGCGCGTACCCAGCTGTTGACTTAAATACCCAATTAAAAGGCAGTCTCACCAAAGCAACTTTACAAGCGCTAAGCATTAAGGCGAACGAAAGCAGTGCAACTATACAAGCCAATGTTGATTGGCAAAAAGGCATACAGGCTAACTTTAATGGCACGCTTGCTAACTTAAAAGCGCAGTACTTAACTGATGCCGCTACCAGTGATATTTCAGGACAGTTTAAAGGCTCGTTTAATGCAGCTGACGACAAGTGGCAGCTACAAATGAATAATACAAAGTTAAACGGATTACTTAACGACGTGCCACTAGAATTTGCCTCAAACTTTAAGCTCGACAACACGTTAAAAGCTAATATTGATAGTTTTTATTTAAGTAGCGGCACCAATAAATTAGCACTAAGCGGGCAAGTTGATGACACTTGGCAGGTTGATGGCAAAGTAACGCTTAAAAGTGATGAAAAAGCTAATATTCCATTTACTGCTGATGGCAACGCAAATTTAAAAGTGAGAGGGGAAAGGTTAACGCCCTCTGTTGATTTAGCGCTAATACTCGAACGCTTTATTTTTGATGAAATAAACATTAATAAATTATCAGTAAAAGGGCAGTTAGATACCGCAGCCGATTGGCAAACCGATGTTTCGGTAAGTGTTGGTTCGGCGCTTGTAGCCGAACAGCAAATTAATAGCGTTAAAATTGATATTAGCGGCGACAAAACAGATCACCAACTTACGGCATCTGTAGATGCTGAGCAAGGCAGTGTAGAGTTTGAAGTTAATGGCAAAATTAATAATACCACTTGGAATGGCGAGCTTAGTAATGTAACGCTCAGCGATAAAAAGCTTAGTTTTAGTAATACTAAAAATATTGCCATTATGGTTAATACGCAAAGTGGCGACTTTGATGTAAGTGCACATTGTTGGGCATCTGAGCAAAGTAAATTGTGCATAGACACCTTAGCCCAATCAAAAAACCTCGGTCAGCTAAATGCTAAACTAAGCAATTTAGCTCTTGAGGAGCTTAAGCACTTTTTACCTAATAGCATTCGTACTCGCGGTAATATGACTGGCGATGTAGCACTTAATTGGCAAAGTGGTGCGCTTAAAACATTACGCGCAAATATCGATTCTAGCGACTTAGAAGCGGTGCTTACCTCGGAAGAAGATCGTTTTAAATTACCAATCGAAACTCTAACTGTTAGTGCATTTTCGGACTCTCAAGTTGGCAAGCTTGAAGCTAATTTAGAATCAAGTGTGCTTGGTAAAATAAACACACAAATTGATATTGACGACATACAAAATACGCAAGCGCTTAACGGCACTATTAATATTGATAAAATACTCCTTTCAGACTTACAACCATTTCTTGAAACCCTCGAGCAGTTAAAAGGTGATATTAGCGGAAAAGTCGCGTTAGCAGGTACGTTAAAAGATCCATTATTAAATGGCGAGCTTAATGTGAGCGATATTAGTTTAGAGGGCGAGCAATTGCCTATAGCGCTGCAAAAATCAAATATAAACGTATTGTTTGATAAAACAACAGCCACAATAAAAGGCAACTTAAACGACAATCAGGGCGGTAAAATAAATCTCACCGGTGACGTTGATTGGCAAGGTGCGCAACCTGCTGTAAATGTGGCGGTAGTTGGCGATCAGTTTTATGTACGCGCGCAGCAAGGGGTTACTTTTAAAGTATCGCCGGATTTAAAAATAGGCTTGGCTAATAATGCACTCAAGCTTGCTGGTGAGGTAGTTGTGCCTTACGGTCGTATAATGATTGAAGAGCTTCCTGAGGGCGCAGTGCAAGTTAGCGATGATGAAATTATTGTTGATCAAAAAACCGAGGCCACCGAAACAGTTCCGTTTGATTACGACATAGATTTAAAAGTGATTGTTAAAAACGATGTAAAAGTAGAATCGTTTGGCTTGGAATCAAAAGTTGCGGGTGATTTAGCGATAAAAATGAGTCAAGGTGCACCAATTATAGCCACAGGTGAGCTTAACTTAATTGAAGGTACTTACTTAGCCTTTGGGCAAGATTTAATAATCAGCACCGGGCAAGTAGGTTTTAGCGGTTCAATTGAACAACCATTTTTAAATATTAAAGCAATACGTAACCCCGATACGACTGCAAATGGTGTCATTGCAGGGGTTACGCTTACGGGTAATGTTGAACAACCAACGCTTAAAATATTTTCTGAGCCTGCGATGGATCAAGCACAAGCACTCGCATATTTACTTAATGGCCAACCTTTAGGCGATGGAGAAAGTTCGTCAAGCGATGCTATGCTCACACAGTTATTACTTTCTCAAGGGGTTAGCCGCAGCGAAGGGGTTGTTTCTAAGGTAGGTGAAACCTTTGGGTTGTCAGATGTAAGTTTAAGCTCATCAGGTAGTGGTGATAGTACCAAAGTAGAAATATCAGGATACGTAGCACCCAGCTTACAAGTTAAATATAGCGTGGGTGTATTTGATTCGCTCAGTGAAGTGGCTGTGCGTTATCAGTTACTTTCACAGTTATACATAGAAATAACAAGCGGCCTATATCAAAATGTTGATGTGCTATATAAGTTTGATTGGGAATAACCAAAACTATAATAATTATAAGGATATAAGCGATGAAAAAAATTATATTGCCAGCTCTGCTTAGTGTTTTATTGAGCGGTTGTGCTCAACAACTAGGTGATGATTTTGCTAAACAAGAGCTACCTTTATTGAGCGCGAGTGAGGTAATTGCTAGTGCAACAGATAATGACTGGCGAGTAGTGGATGCTCAAAATATTTTAAAGGTAACGCTGCCAACGGGCGATGCGTATATTGAACTTAATGAACAGCTTGCCCCAAAGCACGCTCAAAACATTAAAAAATTAGCACGAGAAGGGTTTTATAAAAACACCAGCGTTTATCGGTTTGTTGAGGGTTTTGTAGCGCAAGGTGGCGACAGCTCGGGTAAAAAGTTAATTAAAATGGCAGATAAAACAGTCCTTGCTGAGTTTTATTTAACAACAAACAAACCACTTTTAATTACTGAGCTAAATGGCGACGGATATGCACCAGTTACTGGTTTTTTAAACGGCTTTGCAGTAGCTCAAAACTCAGCACATACGCAAACATGGCAAGTGCATTGTAGTGGCGTGTTTGCCATGGCGCGCGATAACGATATAAATAGTGCGAGTACGGAGTTTTTTGTAACAATAGGGCAAGGCCCGCGCTACCTTGATAAAAATATTACGGTGTTTGGTCGAGTGCTCGAAGGTATAGAGCATTTTAACCGTTTAGCGCGTACACCAACTGAAGGTAAAGTATTTAACCCAATTACCAATATACAAGTTCTTGGCGATATACAAAGCGATAAAAGTATATTTAAAGTGATGAAAACAAACTCACCGGTGTTTAAAAACTTAATAAATGCTCGTAAAAACCGTGTTGAACCATGGTTTGTTAAAGCACATAACTACGTTGACGTGTGTGGTATGCCCATACCCACTAAGCGCGAAGTTATACCAATTCCAATAAATAGCTGATCTATTTTACTTGCTAAAACAACCCATTTCTTTGTTGTAAATTTCGCAAAGGGAACAACCATTTACATCAATTTACGCCTAGAACTGAATTGTTTTTTTCGGCGTAAAATTTAGATCACATACTTAATGGAATTGGTATTAATTAAAAAATGTAAAAAGGAGCCTAGGCTCCTTTTTTAATACTCATATTCCAGTTTAAAATAACCTACTGACGATTAATTTTAACTGCAAATGGCGTATCGTTATAATGCGTAGAGCGATACGGGTTTATATCAAGCCCACCGCGACGAGTATAACGCGCGTAAACCTCTAACTCTTTAATATTAAGTTGTGTTGTTAAATCGCTATAAATACGCTCAACACACTGCTCATGAAATTCGTTATGCGTTCTGAACGAAATTAAATAACGCAATAACGATTCGCGACATATTTGCTCGCCTGTGTATCGTATAATGACACTTGCCCAGTCAGGCTGGGAGGTAATTAAACAGTTCGACTTAAGTAAGTGGCTGTAGAGCGTTTCAGTAACTACTTCATCACTTTTTGCTTTAAGTGAATTAGCATCAATATCGTAATTATTAATCTCAATATCTAAATCATCAATACATTCACCTGGCAGCGCTGTACACGGTAAGCAATTGTAATCATCAGGATTATATAAAGTCACTTTGACAGGGCTGTTAACCGCGTTTGATAAATCATCAATTAAATGCTGTTTTACTACATCAATGCTTTCAAATCGGGTTTGGTTAAAGCTATTTAAATAAAGTTTAAACGACTTTGACTCAATAATATGGCTGCTTTGGCATTCAAAGGTAAATAAGGCCACGGCAACTTGCGGTTTACCTTTATTGTTTAGCCATGAAAGCTCGTAACCTGTCCAAATGTCTTGGCCTTTAAATGGAAGCTCTGCTTCGTCAATATTTAAAGCATCACGATTTAGTTTGCGCGCAATAGGGAAAAGCAAGCTTGGCGTGTACACATCTACATACTCAGTAGATTGGCCTAATACGCTACCTTTAAGGTCTGGAGAATTGCTGTAATCTGTCATGTTTGCTCTTAAATAGTTACAATAGGGACATTATATCTAATTTAAATGAGTTTCACAGTATGTCTGTTGCATTGCTTATAGAACAACTTCATCAAACATTTAGCGAAAATACCCTTAAAAACACTACAAAGTACCCACTTATTGCGCACGACGAGCAATGGCCAAGCCCATGTGAAGTTGGTGAGGTTGACGAGCAAGGAAACATTCAATGGCAGGGGGCGCGTCAGCGACCTGCAGGTTCGCTTAATGATTTAGCCAGTGCACTAGGACTTGAGTTTCCAAAAGCGCTTAGCGAGCTATACGGACATATGTACGGTGGAAGTATTTTAGCAAGTATTGATGGGCATCAGGTTGAATTACTACAAGCATGGAACGAAGAAGACTTTAATTTGCTACAGCAAAATATAACGGGCCACGTTTTAATGAAACGCAAGCTCAAGCAACCAGAAACAGTATTTATTGGTTTAACAGATCAAGATGATTTACTAGTAAGTGTATTGGTGCACACTGGTGAAGTATGTTTAGAGTTTGTCGGCAAAAAAACACACCATGTACTTGCACCTAACATTAATGCTTTTTTAAAGGCATTAGAGGTTTAAAACGTATTTAATAAATCAGCTTAGCGTCATCACTAATCTGATTTTTAGAGCCATTACTAGGGCGTGTTGACCTTTCGTGGTTGATTTTGCAGCTGTATGTTTGGTTTTTAGGCAAGGCAGAGCCTATGTAGTGTAGTTACTCCCCATAAATAGGCGATAACGAAGCATAAATGCCAAACATGCGCTGCCCTTTGGGTTCTTTCTAGGGACGGTTTACTCTTTGTTGCTCGGTTTTTACTTATTCTTACATGGATGTAAGCCAGTAGGGTAACGCAGGAGCAGTTACCGAGCCCACTAGGTTACAAACCTCGCGCCGCGATTAAATCGTCCCAAGATTGAACAAATTTCAATTCACAAAGGTCAACACGCCCTAATGGTTACTGAAAATCCCACGATATATTAGACACTAAGCCACATGGCTCACACCTAAAGTCGAATAACCCAAACCACGATTCAGGTAATTTCCAGTCGCCATTACAACTAGGGCACTTTCGTTCAAGTTCAGACGCTTTATCTACGCCGCCTACACGGTATAAATAATAATAGGTTGGCTTTTTAGTTAAAAAACTAATTCGCTTTGTTATGTCTTTTCCGCGTCTGTATAAGTCGCTTTGAATACTCGATATTTCTTCAAGCGCCGGAAACTCACAACGGGTTGCGCCATTAATTTGGATTTGATCGCAGGCTTGCCAATCTTCTTGCCATTTTATAAGCGTTTTATAGTCACCATTAGCAATTGCCGGAATACGAAATAGCGGCACAGGCAAAAAGTCATCACCACAATAAAGCGGACTGCACGTATGCACATAGGTTGTATATAAAATATAACTTGATGGTTCTTTGCAGCAATCAGCGCCGTTGGAGTGAATATCTTGTCCAATCACTTTTACTTTTGGCGCAAGTAGCCCAGCACTATGTAACTTTTCGATACTGTGCTTAACAAACGGGCTGTTATTTAGCGGGTGCATTGCATCTTCAGTAGGGCACATTACGCGGGTAATAAAAAATCCATCTTTTAAAACGGTTGGAAATTCTTCCCCCATTATTTGACCATTAAAACGCAGTGCATTTACTAAGCGATTTATTGCTTGTTCGGCTTGTTCTAGGGTAGTGTCTTGGTAGCAATCAAAAGTTAAATCAACAACGAACATTTATAGTCTCAAATTATTCTTGTTCTAGCAGCGCAAGAAGTTTATCGAGTTTTTGCTCAATTCTATCTAATTGACTTGTTTTAAGCTCAGTATTATCTGACTGCTGTGGGTTTCTCATGAAGTTATTAATTGAATCAGGATTGTTTTTATATTGGCTTACTGCTGCAATAATCATTGGCATTGGAACCGGTTGCGCCAAACGGCTTTTAGTTAGTGCTACAGTAGGGGTTTTGCCTTCATCGAGAAGGACTTTGATTGCATCAAATACAACTGAATTCATTAGATATATAACTCTTTAATAAAATAAATACGCAGCATATAAATGCTGCGCAGATGCTATGTTAGCAATAAATAAGGGAGGGTACATTAAATAAAATTACTTACTTTGACGAATGCGTACATCTAACTCGTCAATTACTTCACTCCAATCTCCGTCTTGTGCAAGGGATTCAGCTAAAAAGTGCTGTTGTGCCTCATCCCAAAAAGAAGCTTCTTGGAGTAATGTTGTGTCTTCTAATTCATGTGAGGCAATAAATGCGTCTATTTGCTCATCACTATTTGGTAATCCAAGCTGTGCAAAAAGTGTGTTAATGTCGTGTTTTGTCGTATCCATGATATTGCTCCTTTAAATGAATGAAAATTCATACTAGTACCTAACTGTACCTCCTGCTAGTTAAACTCTCGCTGAATTTACGGTTAATAATTTTAGGTATATAGTTAGGTTTAAAGTTAAACAGCCTATAGCTAAAATAATAAAGGAAATACAATGAGTGTAACCACACCAGCTGATACGTTCAGCGTACAGTATTTAGCTGCAGAAGATATTAGTACTGCAGCGAGCCTAATTTATCAGGCTTATCATGACGATCCTGTATTACTAAACATGCTTAGCTACAATGACGAAAATAAATCAGTTTACGAAAAAAAATTACGATCATTAATTCGCGAAGAGCTCAGTAGTTTTTGGCAAGAAAAACAGCCATTAATTGGTTTATACCGCAACGATAAATTAAAAGCAGTAGCGTGTGTATTTGAATCTAATAGCCAATTACAAGCGCAGCGTTATTGGCACTGGCGTTTAAAATTAATGCTGAGTGCGGGCTACTTACAAACAAATCAATTAATAGATAAAGAACAAACAATTAGAGACGCCCTTAAACAAAAAGGCAATTACTATTTTTTAGCTTTTATTGCCGTAGACCCACACTTTCATGGACAAGGCTTTGGCCGTTACTTACTACGTGGGCTGGATGATTTAGTTAAATGTAACGCTGAGTCAACGGGGATGGCTGTATTTGTAACACGTAAGGAGCACATTGAATTTTTTAAAACTGAAAAGTTTGAAGCTTTTAAACACCTTACTTTTAATCAAGTAGAGGGCGAGTTACTGTTTAAATCAATAATTGAGCCAACTATTTAAAATTATAATGTGAGCCAATGCGCCCAAACGGACATAAGACCGTGAGATATATCTCACATCATCGTAAGCATTGTCACTTAAAGGCTACTAATAAGTAGCCTTTTTTGTTCTAAGTCATTGTTCTGCAGTGTTTATTTTGTTTTTTCATTTTTGTGACGTTTATTTATTTAGTGTTAAGTCCTATTTCTCCCCCCTGATTGCTTTAAACTTCTCTTTGTCAAGACGACATAGCTCAATGATTGAGTTACTGCCAGGGATAAGGAATAGGCAACATAGCAGACGCTAGCAGGAAGCATAAAGGACAAGCTAAAACGGATACAAGGAAGAATAAGGAAGTGCATGAAGCACTTAGTAGCTAGGAGTTACTTTAGGATAATCACGGATGACGCTACAGGAAGTAGCAGGAGCGTTAGTTTACGCAGGACTGCCAAGATGGCAAGTGGACATTGCAGGATGCAAAAAGTGGCAGGAGCTACTTTAAAGGATTACTAGGGATGATGCTACGGGACGTAGCCAAACGATAGATTTCGTGGGTTTGCCAAGATGGCTATGGATATTGCAGGATGCAAAAGTGGCAGGAGCTACTTAAAAGGATTACCAAGGATGATGCTACGGATGTAGCCAAACGATAGATTTCGTGGGTATGCCAAGGTGGCCATGGATATTGCAGGATGCAATGTGAGGGTAAACAAGGTTGTTTACTCGTTCAGGGGATGATAATACGGATTTAAGATAATGGATATCTAGCAGGATGCAGTCCAATTGGGGCGTAACTTTAGTTACGCCTTAGTTTTTTGTGTTGAATTAAATTTATTAATTTAAGACACACACTCTTAAAGTATATTAAGTTTATATTTTATGCGGTGGAACAACCACACTTTTCAAAAACTCATTCTCCATAATTAACACACCTTGATAAGCATTTTCACCGTCGCTTGAAAACTCAAATATAAATTCACTTTTAATGCCTGGCTTGCCGTTCTTTAAAAAACCAAAGCGGCGTTTTGTGCATGCAACACTCATCAACTGCACCTGCAGTTGCTCACTTTGACGTTTAGCATGAACGTTCGCCGCTTCAGCAACCTTTCGGTTAAGCCAAAATAAGTAAATTACACTACCAATAAGTATGAACGTCCATAAACTTGCCATTTAAGAGAATAACCTTCCAATTGCACGCGCGAGGGTTTCGCTACGATTTTCTTTACGTAATAAGCCTAATAAATGCGGGCGAATAGTCGGTATTGCAACTAAGTCAGCAAAAATACTTGGAAACAATTCTTCAATTTTTTGATGATGCGCGCAATTATCCATAAATACATGTAAGCGTTCAGGGTTTTCTAATTGCTTAAAACACCGCCCAGCTATTGTTAGTAAAACGTCAGAGTCGTGCCTCACTGGTGAGCTTAGTACAGTATCGACTAATTGAGCGCATAACCCTTGAGCTTGACCTTTTGAAGCTGATCTTAGTGCTGCGGTTATAGCCACTGTGTCGTTGTTACTAATTGCACCCTGGGTGTAATCAACAAGTAACTCACTCATTGATGTTGGTATTTCAACGTGTTCAAGCATTGCACTGAGTGGTTGTAGTACTTCAATAGGTAAATGCGCCCATGCTTTTTGCAGATTACTTAAGTTTGTATCGCTGTCTAAGCGTAGTGCAAAATCGGCAATACCCTGTAGTGCAACACTTTGCCAATTATCAAAACCAATTTTACCGCTAAAGTACAGTTGTGCATGCTCGTAATACTGCGATGCAGGCTGTTTTAATAGTACTTTTACTTGGGCGTTAAATGCCGCTAATTTATTTGCGTTTGGTGTAAAAACATAAGGGTTATTATCAAGCTTTCCATCGGCTTGTTCGCCTGTGATTTCAGTGCCTAGCGCTTGAATAACCATATCAGCAAAGTGATCGCGACTAGCACTGACAAGCATACTTTGCTCATCAAGTGGAAATTTTAAAAACCATACATACGGTTCTTTACTGGCTTTAGTATCCCAAAATTGAATAGCGAGCCATGCATGACCAGCAAGTGGATAAGGGTAAGGCACTTGAGCTTGTTCAATAGCTAAAAATTGTTTTTTATCAAGCTTAGTAATGTGCCTGCCAATATCAAAAGCACGCCACTGAGTACCCGCACCATCTAAAAGCTGACCTAATGTAGCTATTTGATCACTCATTGTTTTCTCAACTGTTTTTACTGCAAAATTACATTAATTATACGTCATAGCCGCCTATGAGGGAACAGGGTATAATTGCATTACATATATAAAAGAGGGTGGTTATGTACCAGCAAACCCAAACTTATTTAGTGCAGCTAACGGCACTTTTACAAAAACACGCGCTTTGGCAAAGTGAGCCAATAGACGCTGAGGCACTGCTTTCAAATACTCCTTTTTGTCACGATACAATGGCATTTGAGCAGTGGTTACAATTTGTATTTATTGAAAAAATACAGCAATTATTAACACATAGGCAACCACTACCGCGTAACTTTGCTATCGCCCCTATGGCGCAAATGACACTTGTGAATAAAGCCGGAAGCGATGAAATTATTGAATTACTAACAGCCCTTGATACCTTTTTAGGAGAACCAAATGAGTGAGCGTCTAGCGCCTATTGAATATGGCGAGCTGACTATTTTGTATCAAGATGAAAACTATGTGGCAATAAATAAGCCTTCAGGTTTATTAGTGCATCGCTCGTTTTTAGATAAACACGAAACCCAGTTTGCTATGCAAATGTTGCGCGACCAGCTAGGGCAACATGTATTTCCAGTACATAGGCTCGATAGACCTACGTCGGGCGTATTGCTGTTTGCACTGAGCTCTGAAGCAGCTCGTGATATGAACCAGCTATTTATTGAAGGCACCATCGCTAAACGTTATTTAGCCTTAGTGCGCGGCTTTGCGCCAGAGTCAGTATTTCTAGATAAACCGCTTAAAGAAGAACTTGATAAAATAGCCGATAAGTTTGCAGATCAAGACAAAGCACCGCAAGAAGCGCAAACCCAGTTTAATTGCTTGCACCAAGTTGCATTGCCTATTCCTATAGGTAAGTACCCAACAGTGCGTTACTCGTTGGTTGAGTGTTTTCCAAAAACAGGGCGCAAGCATCAAATTCGCAGACACTTAAAGCACTTATCACTGCCTATTATTGGTGATGTAAATCACGGTGATAACCAGCATAATCAATTTTTTAGGGGTCATTTTGAACTAAGACGACTAATGTTATTTGCAACAGAGCTTAGTTTTGTGCACCCTTATAGTAATGAATCAATAACAATTAAGGCGCCACTAGGTGAAGACATGCTTGAAATATGTAAGCAGCTAGGTTGGCCAGAGCAAGAAAAGGATTATTAATGGCACATATTAGTATTTT
Organism: Pseudoalteromonas sp. SR43-7; assembly: GCF_014163785.1. Classification (NCBI taxonomy): domain Bacteria; kingdom Pseudomonadati; phylum Pseudomonadota; class Gammaproteobacteria; order Alteromonadales; family Pseudoalteromonadaceae; genus Pseudoalteromonas; species Pseudoalteromonas sp. SR43-7. The sequence goes on from NZ_JACJDY010000012.1 coordinate 139,080, forward strand.
TGTAGGCAGCGTTAATGGTGGTGCAGAGCGTTTAAGCGATGAAGTTGCAGCCACAATAGAGCAAGCGGGTCATACTGCTACAGTAATTACTGAAGCATCACTTGATGATATAAAAAATGCATCGCATATTTTAATTGTTACCTCCACAACAGGCCAAGGTGATGTACCGAGTAATTTGGCCGGATTGTACTTTGCAATGAATAGCACTTTCCCAATGCTTACCGATAAACCATTTGGTGTAATTGCAATGGGTGACAGATGTTACGGCGATACATTTTGTGGCGCAGGGCGAAGCTTTGACGAGCTACTTCGTGATTTACAAGCAAAGCCTGTGGGCAACCGCCTAGAAATAGATGCATGTGAAGATTTTGAACCGTGGCCGGTAACCGAGCCTTGGTTAAAAGTATGGCTAGAAAAACTACCTGCTTAACCCTTAATTTTAAGGTATTAAAAAAGGAGCGCATGCGCTTAATGCCAGTCAGTTAAGCTGACTGGCATCTTTCTTTTTATGGGGATACTTAGATGGTTTTGGCTTAACCCATCGGGGATATCTTCTATCCTCTCGTCTAGCTGGAAGCTTAAATAAGAGCAGTG
>NZ_JACJDY010000013.1:0-119501 GCF_014163785.1 Pseudoalteromonas sp. SR43-7
ATTGCTTTATATTGTTAAAGAACGTTGCGATTATAAAGTTGAACTTTATCTCGCTAGGGCTGCGCATATTACGCTTTCCTATTTTTTTGTCAACACTTAAATTTAAACTTTCTAAAAAGATTCAATCTAAGTTTCACTTAACACCCTGAGTTGTTCGTGCCTCGCTATGCGTTGCTGTTTCCCGTCTCAGTGGGGTCGCATTATAGGGAGATCCAAAAACAGATCAACCCTTTTTTGAAGAAAACTTGAAATAATGTGCTGTTCGCACATATTTACATCGAAATGGTTACTTTAAACACTAAAAAGGCCCTGATGGGCCTTTTTAATTAGTTTACTATGAGCATCCAGCCAAGTTTTCCTTGCTGTTTAGACTCTTGTTGCAGCTCGCTGGCCATTAACGGATGATCTTTTAACCAGTTACTTTCAAACTTAAGGTCTAACACTTCATTTTTAGCAGTTAACTTAAACTTAGGCAGTACATCATCTTGTCTGCGCATTGATAAAATGACTGCTATTCGTAGTAATCTCACTATATATTGCGCTAATAGACTATTTACGCCGAGTGAATTAAAACAACCTTTTGGAAAATCAGATCGATGTGCATCTGCTACCGCTACTATTAATTTATGCTCTGATTGTGAAAAACCAGGCATATCGGTATTTTCCAAAATATAAGCGGTATGTTTATGGTACTGCTTATACTCTATTAGTAATCCAACCTCATGAAGCTGCGCTACCGCTTTTAATAGTGGTAACCCATTTAAGCTTTCAATTGGCCAATCTTTATCAATACTCAGCGCTAACTGCATTGCCAAGCTAGAAACTCGACACGCTTGTTTTTGATCAACATGATAACGACTCATAAACCCATCAACTGTGCGTTTGCGAATGTCGTTATTATGAAACTCCGGAACCATGCTATATAAAACACCTTCACGCAGTGCTCCACCCGCCAATCCCATTTTTTCTATTTCAAGAGATTCAAATAGTGCGATTAAGATTGCAAGTCCTGATACAAATACCAGTCGACGGTCTTCACTTAATCCAGGAAGGTCTAGCGCTGCAATAGTGCTAAATGCAATTGCTTGATCTTTTATAGTGTTGAGCTTTTCAAGTGTAAGTAAGTCGTCAAGATTTTGCGCGACCATAATTTCTTGAATTGCTTGTACTGTACCAGAAGCTCCAGATGCAATTTGCCATCCAGCTGCTTTATACTCTGGAGAAATTTCATCCATAACTGTACGAGCCGCTTTTATTGCTGCGTTAAAGTTACTCTTACTTAGTTGGCAATCTTTAAAATAGCGTTCAAGATAGGTAACACAGCCCATATTGAGGCTTTTGTAATGTAGGGCATCAAATGCTTTACCAATTACAACTTCTGTACTTGCACCACCAATATCAATAACAAGCTGTTTGCCAGTACAAGATGAAGTATGGGCAACACCTTTATAAATTGTGCGCGCTTCTAATTCTCCGCTAATAACATTAATGTTATGGCCAAGAATCTTTTCTGCATGATTTTTAAATACGTCGGCGTTAGTTGCTAACCGTAAGGTAGCTGTTGCTACTATGGTGATGTTTTTATCTGGGATATCTTGTAGACGCTCAGCAAAAAGGGCAAGGCATTCCCAGCCTCGCTGCATTGCTTCAGTGCTCAATACGTTTCCTTTATCAAGCCCTGCGGCTAATCGGACTTTGCGTTTAACACGTCCAATTGTTTGTAGACCGCCAGCAATTGATTTGGCTATAAGCATATGAAAGCTATTTGAGCCCAAATCAATAACTGCGTACACATTTTTTTGCGGTTTAAGTTGCCCCACCGTTCAAAAACCTCTAGTTACTACTACTTATACAAACGGTCGTTTATGACCGTCCTTTTTGGTAACTATTATTTGGGCGACGTCCGCTGTTATTACTACGGTTACGTGGACCTGTTGAATAGTTGCGCTTTCTTTGAATAATAGGCTGAGTTAAATCATCTAGCAATGCTGTTTTATCATAATGTGATAAAGGAATGCTGTGCTCTATATATTCTTCAATTTCATGCAGGTTGTATGCATATTGCTCACATGCAAAACTAATTGCGTGGCCTGATGCACCAGCGCGGCCAGTACGGCCAATACGGTGAACATAATCTTCACAATCGTCAGGTAAATCAAAGTTAAACACATGACTTACTTCTGGAATATGAAGACCACGCGCTGCAACATCGGTCGCAACTAAAAAGTCTAAATCACCTTTGCTAAATTGCGCTAATATAGTTTGGCGTTTTTTCTGGTTAACATCACCAGTAAGCATACCTACACGATGACCGTCTGATTTAAGCCAAGCATATACTGTTTCACAACTATGCTTGGTATTTGCAAACACGATTGCTTTCTCTGGCCATTCTTCTTCAATTAAGGTTAACAACAGCTTAATTTTATCTTCTTGCGAAGGATGAAATAGCTCTTCTTGAATACGTTTACCCGTTTTAACGTCAGGTTCAATTTGAACATGCTCTGGGTTTGTCATGTGCTCAAAAGCTAATTCTTGTACGCGGTACGATAATGTGGCAGAAAATAATAAGTTTAAACGCTTTGATGTATCTGGCATGCGATCGAACATATAGCGAATATCTTTGATAAAACCTAAATCGAACATACGATCGGCTTCGTCCAGCACGACTACCTCAATTTCATTAAGGGTGTAACAGCCTTGCTTATACAGATCAATTAGGCGACCTGTAGTACCAATTAAAATATCAACGCCTTTTTCTAGTTGTGCACGTTGTTTTTCGTAATCTTCGCCACCATATACTAAACCTAAGTTAAGATTACAGTGCGGCGCTAAAATTTTAGCATCTTTGTGTATCTGAATCGCAAGCTCCCGAGTAGGGGCCATGATCAGGGCTCTTGGATGTTTACTAGGTGCTTTGCTAGATTGTAATAACCGATGGCACGTGGCAGTTAAAAACGCCAACGTTTTGCCTGTACCCGTTTGAGCTTGGCCCGCGATATCGCGTCCATCACAAATAAAAGGTAGGCATTTTGCTTGAATAGGTGTGCAATATTCAAACCCATTCTCGGTTAAACCGGCAACCACTTCCGGTGCGATAGCAAAGTCTGAAAACTTTTTATCGGTTAAATGTGTCTTAGTCATAGCGTTTAAGCATAACGTTTAAACTTGCAATAAGAAACAAGAGTGTTTAAATACGCACTAAATATTTCGCCTAACTAAATCGGAGAGCGCAATGAGCGAGAAAATAATCCAAATTACTGACGATAGCTTTGAAGCTGACGTATTACAATCAGACAAACCAGTACTAGTAGATTTCTGGGCTGAATGGTGTGGACCTTGTAAAATGATCGCCCCTATTCTTCACGAAGTTGCTGATGAATACGACAGCCGTGTGACTGTTGCTAAATTAAATATTGACCAAAATGCTGGCACACCGCCAAAGTTTGGTATTCGTGGTATCCCTACTTTACTTCTTTTTAAAGATGGCCAAGTAGCTGCAACGAAAGTAGGTGCTCTTTCAAAAACTCAACTTATCGAGTTTTTAGAAAACAACATCTAACGGTAAGCTAGAACAATAAAAAGGGCTTTTTGCCCTTTTTTAAATTTATTTTGTATAAAGACTGGACGCTTTGCCAGTGAACTGCTAGTTTATAAAGCCAACTAATCCTTAGTTATATTCAACAAACCTCACTCAACGATCAAAGCGATTTTGAGTATGACAACTGTAATAAAGAACCCACCAATATGCATTTACGCGAATTAAAAGACAAGTCGATTAAAGAGCTTGTAGACTTAGCTGAGTCCATGGGGCTCGAAAACGTAGCCCGCTTAAGAAAGCAAGATATCATTTTTGCCATTCTTAAATCCCATGCCAAAGGCGGAGAGAATATCTTCGGCGGCGGTGTATTAGAGATTTTACAAGATGGTTTCGGCTTCTTAAGATCATCAGAAGCCTCTTACTTAGCCGGGCCAGATGACATTTATGTTTCACCTAGCCAAATTCGCCGTTTCAGCATGCGTACTGGCGATTCAATTTCAGGCCTTATTCGTCCACCTAAAGACGGTGAACGTTACTTTGCTTTACTCAAAGTAAATGAAGTTAACTTTGATAAACCTGAAAACTCTCGAACTAAAATTCTTTTTGAAAACCTTACTCCACTACATGCAAACGAACGTTTTCGCATGGAACGTGGTAACGGCAGTAAAGAAGATATTACAGCCCGTGTACTTGATTTAGCATCTCCTATTGGCCGCGGCCAACGTGGCTTGTTAGTAGCTCCGCCAAAAGCGGGTAAAACAATGCTACTTCAAAACATTGCACAATCAATTACGCATAATCACCCTGATGTAACATTAATGGTTTTACTTATTGATGAACGTCCGGAAGAAGTAACAGAGATGCAACGCCTAGTTAAAGGTGAAGTTATTGCATCAACGTTCGATGAGCCAGCTTCTCGTCACGTACAAGTTGCCGAAATGGTTATCGAAAAAGCAAAACGCCTAGTTGAACATAAAAAAGATGTTGTTATCTTATTGGATTCAATCACTCGTTTAGCACGTGCTTATAACACCGTTATTCCTTCATCAGGTAAAGTACTTACTGGTGGTGTTGACGCTAACGCATTACATAAACCTAAGCGCTTCTTTGGTGCTGCACGTAACGTTGAGGAAGGTGGTAGCTTAACAATTATAGCTACAGCGCTTATCGATACCGGCTCTAAAATGGATGAAGTTATCTACGAAGAGTTTAAAGGTACTGGTAACATGGAACTTCACCTTAACCGTAAAATTGCGGAAAGACGTGTATTCCCTGCTATCGACTTTAATCGTTCAGGCACTCGTCGTGAAGAATTACTAACAAAACCAGATGAGCTTCAAAAGCTTTGGATTTTACGTAAAATTGTTCATGACATGTCAGAAATTGATGCGATGGAATTCTTAATCGATAAACTATCGATGAGCAAAACCAATGATGAATTTTTTGATTCGATGAGACGCCAATAAAGCGTTTTAGCTGAATAAAAAAAGCGCCTAAGGCGCTTTTTTTATGTCGGGATTAAACACAGTTTAACTTTCGTTATACTTTTTAAGTACACTCTGCAGCGTATCAACGAGCGCTTTAAAGTCATTCGCACTACTTTTTTGGGTCCTGCGTAAAAGGGCTCTATCTAAACTTTGAGCCGATTGCGCAATTTCATCTAAACCAAACATTTGCGCCGCTCCTAAAATGCGATGACTATCTTTTTGTAGCGCGGCTAAATCTTCACTTATGAAATGCTGAGTAATCGTTTCACTCTCCAAAGCAAAGCTTTGCTTAAAACTAATGACAAGATCGCTCATATCAACTTCATTTTGCTTTGTAATTGGCTGATCTTCTGCACTATATAGGTGGCTGGAAAGCGCTTTATAAAATGACTCTTTATCTATCGGTTTACCTAAGTAACCACTAAACCCTAACTCTAAATAGCCATCCACTTCATGACTCATAGCATTTGCAGTTAAAGCAAAAATAGGCCGCTCAAAACCACACTGTTTTAATAGCTGAAAAGCAGAACGCCCATCCATCACAGGCATTTGAATATCGAGTAGCACTAAATCAGGATACTCTTTTAAGCACTGCTCTACCGCTTGCTCACCGTTTTCAACGGCAATAACCTCGAGCCCCATTGAACGTAAATAGCGGCTTATTAACCTTCGATTATCAAGGTGATCTTCTGCAAGTACAACACGCCCTGCCAATTGCTTATTTACCTTTGGAGCACTTTGAGTTTCAATCAGGCTTTGCGATTTATTTACTTCTGCGCACGGTAAAAAGAACGAAAACTGACTGCCCTTTTTGTATTCGCTTTGTACACTGATATAACCGCCCATCATCGCGGCTAATTGTTGCGATAAGCTAAGGCCTAACCCTGTCCCCCCAAAGCGACGGCTAATACTGTTATCAGCTTGGCTAAAGCATTCAAAAATAAGCTTTAACTGTTTAGAGCTCATACCAATACCGGTATCTTTTACAATAATCACTAGCCCTTGTTCACTCTTATTTAAAGCAATAATGATTTGGCCAGCGTGAGTAAACTTAATAGCATTAGCACATAAATTTATAAGAATCTGTTTTACGCGTATTAAATCCAGCTTAGTGTAAAACTCATTACCCACTTGATTGTCTAAAATGAGGCGTAGATTTTTTGCTTTTGCTTGAGTGATAAACATTGCATGTACGTCATTTACAAGCTCTACAATATCAAAGCACGAAATATTTAACTCTAATCTATTGGCTTCAATTTTACTTAAATCGAGCACGTCGTTTATTAAGCTTTTTAAATGGTCACTGTGACGCTGAATTACTCTTAGTTCATCTTTAAGTGACTCAGGCTCATATAATTCATTAATTAAAGCATCTGTTTGCCCTAAAATAGCCGTTAGTGGAGTGCGGATTTCGTGGCTAATATTGGCCAAAAACTGGCTTTTAACATCGTTAGCTTCTCTTAGCTCCTGTGCTATTGCTTGTAACTCGGCAGTGCGCTGCGTAACTTGCTCTGTTAACTGCTGCTTAGCGCGTTTTTCTGCGCCACGGCGGTAAAGCGCAATACCAGTTACAACAACCAAAAGTAATAGTAAAAAAGAGAATAAAGTAAGCTGAGAGCGCTGCGACATTTTTAGCTCTTGCACACGTCGATCTTGTTTAAGTTTTTCTATCTCTTGGTTTAATTGGGTTGCTTTAAATTGATGCTGAAGTACCGCTAATGCATTTATAATTGCTGTACTTCTGAGTTTTCGCAGCTCACTAATATATTCTTGTTGCAAGGCCATTGCGCTTGAATAATCGCCTTTACTGGCTTCAAGTAGTGCTTTAGTCCCTAAACCCTCCCTAATTATTCGCTCACTGCCATATTCATGGGCAAGTGAAATAGCTCTATCTAAACTTATTTTCGCCTCTTCTAAGTTGCCTTTAACAAACTGAATTTTACCAAGCGCATGTAGCGCATTAAGCTCTAAATTATGGTTACCTATTTTAAGCGCATAATACTCACCTAATTTAGCTTGCTCGTATGCTTCATCTACTTTTTTTAACACTAAATTAGTATTTGCCAAGTTAGTATATTGCGTAGATAACTTATTGTAATCATTGGCTGAAATATAATAACGCAGCGCTAGCTGGTAATAATGAAGTGCTAAGTCAAATTGATTACTCTCCATATGAGCAACACCCATATTGTTGTATACCTGCGCAATACCGCTTTTATCATCTAACCGCTGATAAACTTTAAGTACATCTTGATAAAGACTAAATGCACTATCGTAGCGTGATAAGCGTATATAAACGCCTGCTATATTAAGTAATATGTCGGTTTGATCTTGCTCACTACCGTGCGCTTCGTAAATAGCTTTTGCCTTTAAGTAAAACTCTAGGGTATCGCCTAGCTTATTCATATTAAAATAAGCCAAACCAATATTATTTAGTAAATTTGCTTGTTCAAGTAGTTGTTCATTTTTTTCAGCTAATACTAGGGTGCGGGTATATTCACTTATGGCCTTTTGAAATAGGCCTTGATAAAAAAGTGCTACACCTTGCATTTTTATTGCACGAAAGTGCTCGTCAGGAAAGAAAGTATCTGAAGTGTTTTTTTCTAATAATTTAAAATAGTGTAAAGATTCTTTAAAATTATCAGCCGATAACGCACTATTACCTAATGCCGAATAAACAGCGACACGCTCTTTTTTAGAAACGTTTTTATTAGCAAGTAACGTATTTGCTAATTGTAATTTAGGCTCCCACTGCACTTCGTTTTTGAATTGCTCAAATAACGAATCACTATTTTGGGCATAGCTAGGAGCTATTAGTACACAGCATATAGTAAATAAGAGGCATTTAAACTTGCCCAGCATAATTTTAATCCTTCAAACCGTTACTTATATCAGTGTAATCTTTATTGAAGATACACTAACTACTAGGGCCTAAACAATGCTTAACCCACTGATTGATGAGATTTTTGAGCTGATATTAACAAAGCAGATTTGGCAAGTTCATACTTTAGCAGCAGAACTGACAAACCGCAGCGCAATAACAACTCTCGATAAAAGCCCTGAACGTGATTTATTTAAACGCAACTTTTTAATTATGAATGCATTGTACCAACTGCAGGCACAATTACGCCCTCAGAGTTTACTCATTTCAACTCTGCATATCGAGCTTTTAGAAAAAGAAGGTAATAGCTTAGTAACAACAAACGAAAATTTGCGAGATTATTATTTAGATTGGCATAATTACGATACGGATAAAGATCAAATTGATGAGCTTTTGAATAGTTTTTGGCGTCAGTTTAAAACGACATCACCACAACAAGCATTAAATGAAAATGAATTTAAAGCGTTAGCTTTAGAATGGAAGTTACCTGAAAATTTCACTCTTAAAAACGTTCAAAAGCGCTGGAGACAACTTGCATTACAAATGCACCCAGATAAACCAAATGGTTGTGAAGTTAAGTTTAAAAAAATAAAATTACAATACGAGCAGCTAAAGGTAACTGCTCGCTAATTTGTTAATTTAGCGGTTTAAATTAACGAGTAAGGCGACGAGCGCGTATTTTACGCCCTTTAATGTTGCCTTCGGTTAGTTTGCGAAGTGCTGGTTTTGATGAGTTACGTTCAACAGCAACAAATGCTACGTTATCAAGTACGTTAATTTTACCTACTTGACGACCTGCAACCCCATCCTTACCTGTTAGAGCACCAAGAATATCGCCTGCACGTACTTTTTGCTTTTTACCTGAATCAATCATCAAAGTAACCATTTCAGGTCGGTACGGCGGTTTATCTAATAAATTAAACGGCGGCATTTGTTCTGGAGTAATATCACGCTCGTAATGATCGCCAATTTGTGCAACTTTAAACGCTTCAGCTTCACCGTAAATAGAACAAGCAATGCCCTTTTTACCAGCACGCCCAGTTCGGCCAACACGGTGAACATGTGTTTGCGTGTCATGTGCTAAATGGTAGTTAATAACCATATCCATGTCATCAATATCTAAACCTCGTGCAGCAACATCGGTTGCAACAAGTATTGAAGCGCTTTTATTTGAAAAGTGAATTAGCGTACGTTCACGATCGCGTTGCTCTAAGTCACCGTGCAATGCAACAGCGCTGAAGCCTTCGTCAGCTAAATCATCACACACTTGTTGAGTTTCTACTTTGGTATTACAAAATACAACACAGCTTTGTGGTGTAAATTTAAGAAGTAATAACTTAAGCGTTGGATAGCGCTGCTTATTGTTATCCATTTTATAGAAGTACTGCTTAATTGTGCTTTTTGCTTGCTCTTCTTCTACTTTAACCATTTCTGGGTTTTTAAGTACACGCTTAGCAATTGCTTCAATGGCTCTTGGGAATGTAGCACTAAATAACAATGTTTGACGATTTTGTGGAATACGCTCAATAATTGCATCAAGTGTGTCTTGAAAACCCATATCAAGCATTTGATCGGCTTCATCAAGCACCAATGTTTCCACATCATCTAAACGTAGAGTACCTTTACGAATATGGTCATCAACACGCCCTGGCGTGCCAACAATAATATGCGCGCCATGTTCAAGTGAACCTATTTGCGGGCCAATTGAAACACCACCACATAACGTCAATATTTTAATGTTATGAATGCCGCGCGCTAATTTACGCATTTCTACCGCAACCTGCTCGGCAAGTTCGCGAGTCGGACACAAGACTAAAGATTGAATACGAAAGCGTTTTACGTTTAATTTAGCTAACACACCCAAGCTAAACGCAGCAGTTTTACCTGAACCGGTTTTTGCCTGAGCAATGATGTCTTTACCAGCAAGTACAGGCGGCAAACTTTGCGCTTGTACAGGTGTCATGTGGGCATAGCCAAGTGTTGATAAGTTATCAACGAGTCCAGCCGGTAAAGCCAAAGATGAAAAAGCAGTTGAAGTCACAGTAAGTTCCATAGCAATAAAATAACATGGGAGAAAGCCCCACTAATATGCAGCTTATAATAGCAGAATTCGTAATTGGCAACCATTAACAAACACATTATAAAACATGTTAATGAAAGGTGTTGAAAATGATAGTAGTTTGCATTAAGATCGCGATTGTTTTTTTACATACCTGCGCTGGAAGCAATTAATGAAACTGAATTCTATTTACATAGCACTATTAGCAAGCATTACAACAAGCACATATGCAAACACTACCGACCTTGAACGCATAGAAGTAAAGGGTAGCTACTTTAACGATTACAAAGTAGATAACGCTAATGGCGCAATGAGAACATCAGCTTCATTACTTGAAACTGCACAATCTGTCACTGTAATAACCGACACTATTATTAGCGAACAGCTTGCCACTACACTTGGCGAAGTACTCACAAATGACGCAAGCTTAACTGCAGGCTCACAACAACGAAATCGTGAAGTATTTAACTTACGTGGCTTTGAGCTGAGCTCATCGACAGGTTATTTACGCGACGGTCATCAGCATTGGTCGCACTATCAGCAACCAATCGAAATTTTGCAGCAAGTTGAAGTAATTAAAGGCCCATCAAGTATTTTATATGGTCAGTCTGGCCCGGGTGGCTTGGTTAACATGGTAACTAAAAAGCCTACAGCACAAACACTATTTAATGCCAGTGCCGATGTAGATCAGCATGGCTCAACGCGCTTTATGGTTGACGCTGCAGGTGCCTTGACTGAATCGGAAGATTTACGTGCTCGCGGGATTTTAGTAAAGCAAGACGTTGACTACTGGCGTGAGTACCAAAACGGTGAAAACCGTGAGCGTGACCGCTTTTTAGGTGCATTAGTTGTAGATTACGATATTAGCGATAACGCATTAGTACGTGTGCATTACGACCGCACAGATGACGAAGCAGGTTTAGATACTGGCGCATGGATAGACGATAATGCCAATGTAATTGGTAGCGATAAAACAATCCGTGATATGTCTTGGGCATTTACCGACATAACAGTAGAAAACCTAGGTGTAGACCTAGAAGTATTTTTAACCGATAACTGGCAAGTAAAACTTGGCTATAACGAACAAACGTTTGAACGTCAACGCTTTGAGTCAGCATCTCGCATGCCTAGTAGCTTTGCTGAAGGTGACAGCTATGAATCTCGTCCTTACGACCGTTTTGACGATTGGCAATTTAAAACTGCATTTATTGATTTTATTGGTGAATTTAAAACAGGTAGCTTACAGCATCAGTTTTTAATTGGCGCAAACTCGCTAGATTACTACTACGGGCAACGCCGTACTTCTGCTGACTACTTTGATTTTTCTGCAGGACAAGCAGAACCATCACGCCCATCTGTAAGTTATAAAACAGATGATACAGTAAGCGAAACTGAATACGACTATTACGGTATTTACGTTCAGGACTTAATTTCATTCTCACCACAATGGCAATTATCGCTAGGTGGCCGTTACGACAAACAAACACGAGAAGGTGCAGATAACGAGTCATTTGTACCAAAGGTAGGTGTGCTTTATCATCCAAATACTTCGGCAACTATATATGCTAGTTACTCAGAAGGTTTTGAGCCTCAAGGTAGTGAATCTCTGATAGATGAAACCGATGTAAATAATGGCATGAAGCTAGATGCCATTACCTCAGAGCAAAGAGAGATTGGTATTAAATGGCAATTATTTGATGACCGTTTACTGCTTACAGGTGCACTTTTTGATATTAGTAAAGAAGGCACACTTGTTAGCGAACAGCTTGAGACGCCTATTGGCTCATTCACAAGTGAAACAAACCAAGTGGGTGAACAACGCCATAAAGGTGTTGAAGTAAGCGCACAAGGTGCTGCTACTGACCGCTTATTTGTTATGGCATCAACTATGTATCTAGATGCTAACTTTGAACGCGATGAAGTATTGGAAGGTAAGCGCCCTACCGATGCACCAAAATGGTCGGCATCACTTTGGACTCGTTATGAATTAAACGACGCCATTGCCATTAACGCTGGCGCTTTTTATGAAGGCGAGCGCTTTGCAGATAGCGATAATACAATTACTAAAGATGCATATACACGTGTTGATGTAGGCGCCACTTATAAGTTTAACTTAAGCAATACCGATATTAACTTACGCCTTAACATCGAAAACTTATTTGATAATAGCTATTTAGGTGGTGGCGGCACGAGTAATGTAACTGTTGGCGAGGGCACAAATCTTCGTTTAGCAGCGCAATTTAGCTTTTAATTAAATGCTTAAATAACAGCTTTAAAATATAGCCCGCGTACATTTACGCGGGCTTTTTTTATATCTAAACGTTTATACCTAACAGCATTAAACCTATTACAAAGCCTATTCATCTCATCTATTTTTTTATCATGTTTGTTACATGTTCTAATAGCGCTAATTATTAAAAAGGCTTACCCAAATGAAAAAATTAATTACCGCACTGCTGCTTACTAGTAGTATGGCTGCAAACGCTAACAACGCCGAATTTACCCAAAAGCAATTACAACAAGTCAATGAAGTGCGCACCTCTGTTCTAAATAGTGGTTTAAGCTATAAATTACTAGAGTCATTAACAACTGAAGTAGGACCTCGCTTACCTGGTACTGAAAATGATAAAAAAGCAGTGGCATGGGCTAAAGCTAAATTTAATGAGCTTGGTTTTGATAAAGTATGGCTTGAAGAAGCGACTTTTCCTGAATGGCGCCGTTATAGCGAAAGCGGAAAAATACTAACACCAAGCGAGCAACCTCTACATTTAACTGCATTAGGTAACAGTATAAGCACGCCTAAAGATGGGATCACAGCACCAGTAGTCTTGTTCGAAACACTTGATGAGTTAATTGCAGCACCAGAAAATAGCCTAAAAGGTAAAATTGCGTATATTAATTACCGCATGAACCGCGATATAGACGGGAATGGTTACGGACCTGCTGTAAAAGCACGTGGCACAGGCGCGATAGAAGCATCTAAAAAAGGGGCTGTTGCCTACATGATGCGCTCGGTAAGTACTGGTCATCATCGTTTTGCACACACTGGCGGTAGTTACTACAAAGAAGGTGTTACAAAAATACCTAATGTAACCATTGCTAACCCAGATGCCGATCAGATTGCACGACTCATTGCTTTAGATAAAGACGTATCGGTAAATATTAATGTGCAAACCGAAAGCCTTGGTGAAGGCACAGGTTATAACGTTATTGGCCAATTTAATGGTACCGAAAACCCTGAGCAATATGTATTAATTGGCGGGCATTTAGATTCTTGGGACTTAGGAACTGGCGCACTAGATGACGGCGCAGGCGTTGCGCTAACAATGGCAGCCGCTAAGCATATTAGCGATGTAAAACGTCCTAAGCGCAGTATTCGTGTGGTACTTTTTGCAGCCGAAGAGCTAGGCCTTTGGGGTGCAAAAGCCTATTTTGCAAAGCATAAAAACGAGCTAAGCAATATTGTTGCAGCAGCTGAGTCTGATTTTGGCGCCGATGTTGTATATGCTTTTGAATCGAACGTAAGCGCAGAGTCACTTCCTGTAGTGCGTGCTATTGCAAAAGAACTTTCGCCGTTAAATATTGAGCATATTGGTAAAAACCAAGCGAATGGTGGCCCAGATCTGATTCCACTTAAAGCAGCAACCTCAGCACCTATTTTTGAACTTGCTCAAGATGGAACAGATTACTTTGATTACCATCATACAGCTGACGATACGCTTGATAAAGTAACACCTGCTAAGCTGCGTCAAAATACCGCTGCATACGCTGTATTTGCTCTAATGGCTGCTGATGCAAAAACAACAATTAAGCCTAAAGCTCAAAATAAGTAATAACTGACATACTTACTTACAGTTTGTGGCTTTAACTAACACGCTTCTTGTTTTACCTTTAGGTAATTAAACAAGGAGCGTGCTTTATGTTACTTTTCAACACGAGTGAATCATTTCCACATTTTGCACAAACAACACGCTGCCCTCATTGTCAAAGCGACGCCTACCATTTAGTAAATAAAAGCCGCTATTTACGGTTTAGTATTTTACCTATGCTTGCCTTAAAATTAAGTTATAAACGCGAGTGCTATCAATGCGGAAAAAGCGAACCTGTAAAAATAACGCAACTACCGTTAATAGAAAAACTAAGCCTACCTAAATACTTTATTGGTGTATTTTTATTACTTTGGATTGTTTTATTTTTTTATCAACAGCACCTTAATAGCGAGACTCAAAAGAAAAACTATTTAAATACGCCTAAAATATATGATACTTACTTAGTACACGCCGACAAATTTACACACGAGCCCTGGACCCTAACCAATTTAAAAATTGCTCAAGTTTTAAATTTTGACGAACAATTTATTACCTTTCAGATAAGCAACTACAGCTATAAACGTAATAATAGTATTACTTTGGCAATGCGTACTAGCCAGCTAATTCAAGACAATTACTTTTCCACTAAAACAATCACCCTCCCTCGTGATGAAGTAGCACGCCTTTACAACGACGAAGCTATTTACGACGTGCTGCGCCCCTATGCCAACATCCTTTATGGTGGGTTTGTGATGCATCCTCCCAAACCTAAGCCACTATATAAAGGCTTAAAGCTCGATAAAAACAATCAACAAGGCATTATTTACTTTAAAGATGGTTTGTTTGTTGAAGCATTTAATAGCTTTAAACAAGCTGCTGAAGCGGGCTCTCAATGGGGGCAATTAAATTTAGCGCAAATGTATCGTGATGGTCAGGGAATAGATCAGGATCAACAGCAGGCTATTTATTGGTACAAAAAGGCCATTGAGCAAAAAAATACTAAAGCACAATTTGAATTGGAATCTCTTTGTAAAATAGCTAGCTGTGAATAAAGCAGCAAGTATGTTACTTGCTGCTTTAATATTTTATAACTCTAAATGTTTATCTAAAAAATTAATTACTTGTTTGTAGTAAGCAGTTCTGTGTTCTTCTTTGTAAAAACCATGGCCCTCATCCTCCAATAACACGTACTTATAAGGATGGTTAGCTTTTTTCAATGCAGCAATTAATGATTCGGCTTGTTCAATAGGGGCTCGTGCATCTTCACCTGCGTGAACTATGAACACAGCTGCTTTAAGCTTATCTATATTATAGCTAGGTGAAAATGCCTTCATAAGCGTTTCATCAGTGCCTAAAACGTTTTCAAGATAGTTTTGTCCTGTACTACGCCCTGAAATATCACCTTCTTCAAACATTAGAGGTAGGTCATAAATACCAACTGTTCCAATTGCACACTTAAACATGTCTGGTTCTAAAATGGCGCTCTGCAAAGCTGAATAAGCACCAAAGCTTGCTCCCATTATACAAATGTTGTTTTTGTTTACCGTTCCATTAGAAATTAAAAACTTAACACCATCAATAATATCAAACTGAATATCAGAACCCCACTTTTGGTAACCTGATTCTTCGAAGTTTCGACCAAACCCACCTGAACCTCTAAAATTAACTCTTAGTACAGCCATTCCCCTACTTGCTAATAACTGTACCTCAGAATCATAACCCCAATAATCACGAGGGCCATGTGGACCGCCATGAGGCATTACAACTAGAGGTAAGTTTTTATCTTCAAGACCATTAGGAACAGTTAAATACCCATAAATAGTTAAACCATCCCGAGTTTTATATTGAATAGGTTTTGTCTTTGAAAGCTCATTTTCGTTCAGCCAGCCACGCGCTGAAAATAATATTCTTAGCTTATTTTGTACCCCATCGTATAAGTAATATTTACCAGGGTTGGTATCACTTGATGCGTAAATAACATTAATATCGCCATTAGAGGTGCTACTGACTAACTGCACTTGGTCGCCCTGTAATGCTTCTATCAAAGACTTTAAACGAACACTTTTATGAGAGTCTTTATCTATAAAAGCATAGTTTGGATAACCTAACTCACTTTCTATTGCAAATAATTCTTTTGAAACTTCATCAACCCACACTCTTTTTGGAGATACATATTGTTCTTGATGAACTAATTCAATTTCCTTAGTATTTAAATTTAGTTTATATAACCCTTCAGCCTCTCCACCAACAGAAGCAGTCATATAAATGTTGTCACCAGACTTATCAAAAGCTTTTAGTCTAATATCGCCATAACTAACCTCTCCTAAATTTAATTTCTCCCAGTCACCGCCATCTTTTGCCTTAGTATGTATTTTTGCATCTATATAATTATCTGTAGATACTGAAACTCGAACATTACCATCATGATCAGTTAAAAATTCAGCCATACGTGATGGAGACAAAGTAACTTGCTTCCTTTTGCCCGTATATACATCTACTTCATAGACAATAGTATGCGGTTCATTACTCGAGGTCCAAGGATAGGTAACTACTAACATTTTTCTTTTGTTAGTAACTAAGGGATCTAATACAAATGAAGTTCCGTATAAAGGAGTCTGCCTTTTAAGGCGTGTACCTGTTTGCATTTCACCATGGTAACCAATTAGATATTTACCTCTAGCTCCATTAGCATTTACGCCAAATATCTCACCATGATATTCAGGGTGGTCTTGCCACCCTTTTAAATACTCTTTAGTAACAACAACTCGTTCATTATTAACCCAATGATAATCACCAACTTGAGCATTTCCTTCAAAGGCAACTGCATGAAGCATTTTAAAGTTTTCAGTATCAAAAATAACAAGCGCATTTTTACCTGCAACTTTATTTATAACCGCTAAATACTCGCCGCCTGGAGAAATAGTAGCGTGATTAAACTCTTTATTTTTACTGAAGTACTCCACGGGGATTTGGGGCTGCTTTGAGAAGCTAAAAAAGCTTACAAATAACAGAAGTACTAACAAGTTACATCTTAAAAGAAAATTCATCATAATTCCCTGTATTAACAACAAGAAGTCATAATATATAAAGCCTTATAAAATGTAACGAAAATGATAACTAAATGTGTCTGCTATTTTTTAATTAACTTTGTATAACCTACATGTATAAGCACAACAACTAAGCCAGCAATCACGCCTAGCAAACCATCAAACAATAGAGGAGCCAATACCTCTCCTGTACCGCCAGCAACAGATTGGGCATAGTTTGTTACATCGACTTGAGTATGATGCAGTAACTCAACACCATGTACTAAAATCCCGCCACCTACTAAAAACATCGCGATGGTGCCCGCAAATGCTAAAAACTGCATCAACCTAGGCGCTGCTGCGAGTAAGCCTTTCCCAAGTAATTCTTTAAATTGATTAGCTGACACTTTAGATTGGTTGAGTAAATAAAGTCCGGCATCATC
Organism: Pseudoalteromonas sp. SR43-7; assembly: GCF_014163785.1. Classification (NCBI taxonomy): domain Bacteria; kingdom Pseudomonadati; phylum Pseudomonadota; class Gammaproteobacteria; order Alteromonadales; family Pseudoalteromonadaceae; genus Pseudoalteromonas; species Pseudoalteromonas sp. SR43-7. The sequence goes on from NZ_JACJDY010000013.1 coordinate 17,244, forward strand.
CAGTTTTACAATACCTGCCACTAAGCCATAAACACCAATAGTCATTATAATTGCGATAACACAAAGCACTAAAGCTTGATTAAGCAATGTAGCACCTGCCACAGTACCTAAAGTAATCACAATAATTTCGGCAGAAAGAATAAAGTCGGTTCTTATTGCCCCTTTTATTTTTTGTTTTTCGTACTCAACTAAATCTAACTTTTCATCTTCGTCTACCGCTTCACTGTTATGAGGCAAAAACTTAGCAAATACTTTTTCAGCTCCCTCAAAACATAAAAACAAACCACCCATCATTAAAAGCGGTGTTATTAACCAAGGCAGCCATACGCTTATTAATAAAGCAGCGGGTACGAGTATCGCTTTATTTAAAAATGAGCCCTTTGCCACAGCCCAAACAACCGGTAATTCACGCTCTGCTGCTACACCTGTAACCTGCTGTGCATTGAGCGCTAAGTCATCGCCTAATACACCTGCTGTTTTTTTTGTTGCTACCTTACTCATTGTCGCAATGTCATCAAGTAAAGTGGTTATATCATCTAATAATGTTAAAAGGTTAGTGCCTGCCATAAAGCTTCCGAGCTCAAAAAATATTGCTATAAACATAACTTAAAGCGCTACTTTCACCAACGGTTAATTTTGCTTTGTTATTCTTACATTAGATTAAAATTTTGCCCTGTGTTTTAACTAACGTTTAAAGAAGATGGGAGGAAAAATGAAAGTATATTTAGCATTAATCGCTATTTTACTAAGCTTAACCGCATGTAGTGATTTAAAAACCAGTACTGCTTACCAATGCGATGATGAGAGCGTAAAACTCAATATTATTAATAATTCTGAAGCCGAACTTATCTTTAACAATAAAGTGCATGTACTTAATCACGAAAAAAGTGCATCTGGGAATAAATATATAAGTGAAGAGGTACTGTTTTGGGGTAAGGGTAATGAAGCCATGTTAATCATTGCAGGTAAAAAAAGACAGTGCACCAAGGTTTAACATAAAAACAACCAATAAATTACAACAATGCTACAATAATTAAAGACCCATTATTGTGATGAAGTTATGCGTTCAATTGCGATCAAACATAAAATAATTTTAGCCTTTACAGCCATTGGCATATTGGTGCTAACAAGTAGTGTATTTTTTTATTGGTCATTAAACAAAATTAGCGTTAACAATACCCGAACCGAAAAATTAGCGGTTCCGGTACAACAGTTCAGCAAAGATTTAAGGCTATCATTACTGTCTATTACCAAATTTAACGCTTTAGCTTACAGCCAAGCAAACCTTGATTTACTTCAACAAAATAAAAAACAGGCGCAAGTTGAGCAACTACAATTTAGCGATATGCTCAATTCGTTAAGCGCTCAACTAAATCAACAAATAACCATGCAAAATTTACTCACCAGTACCAACGCAGGCTTCGAGCAACTGACTGAAGTAAGTGTCGCAATGTTTAGCGCTAAAGAGCGTAAGTTTGTAGCGCAAAATTCCACCATAGAATTATCAGCAACGTTTAACGAGCAACTTTACAATTTAAGTTCTAACTTACTTGATATAGAACTTTTAGAAGTGCCTGTAAAACAGCAGGCGTTACTTAATGCTATGTTTGGAACAGCGACCCGTATAGACGATTTATTGTTTAACTTAAGCAATAATATAAAAAGCATTACTCAAACTGCAAGTATCAATGATTTAAATAGTCATCAGCAAGATACTCTATTTCTACTAGATAACATCCAACCTAATTTCACCTATTTAGAGCAACAAGCGCTACCTTTTAATAATGCGTTTAATGCTAAAAATTTAACGGCTAAGTTTAATCAATTAAGAGAATTGCTTAACAACGATACAGGAATTTATGCCCAACAAAATAAAGTACTCAAAAGTGCTATTGCTGCGGCTCAAAATTTTGAACACTTTCAACAGCAATTTATAACAACAGAAGGTCAGCTTATTGAACTTAATAAATTGGCTGATGAGCGCTTTAATGCCTTACAAACTAATGCAAAGGCCGCCATAAATACAGGGATTAGTTCTGTAGTAATTATTACGATTGTTTTAATTATATTGATTATCGCTATCTCTATTTTTACAACTCGCGCAATGCTAAAACCGCTTAAAAAAGTAAACCGCGACTTAGCCCGAATCGCCTCAGGTGATTTATCAAAGCGAAGCCACCCACGTAGTAAGGATGAATTTGGTACTTTGCTAAATAACATAAATAAACTCAGTGAAGACCTGACTAACCTAATTGGTGCAATTAGTAGTGACGCCCACGAGCTAGACCGCAGCGCTATTAAAACCAGTGAAAAAGGTCAGCAAATGACGGTTGTTGCACAACAGCAGTTAGAGCGAAGCGCGCAGGCAACATCGCTTGCACAAAATATGCTAATCAACTCACAAGCGGTTTATGAACAAGCAGATAAAACATCAAGTGAAATAACAAACGCATCGCAATTTGCAAATGATGTAAACGAGATTGCTAATCAAAATAGTCTAAGTATAGAAACTTTATTGCAGCGTCTTGATAAAGCAGTAGGCAGCACAGAAGAACTCGCACAGTACACCCAGCTTATTGAAGCCATTGTTGAAACAATTAGTAGCATTGCCGAGCAGACTAACTTACTTGCACTTAATGCTGCAATTGAAGCAGCGCGAGCGGGTGAAAACGGACGCGGGTTTGCTGTAGTTGCTGATGAGGTTCGATCATTAGCTGCACGAACACAAACCTCGACTAGCGAAATAAACACCATGATCCAAACATTGCAACAACACACTAAAACAACTCAAGAACACATTACTGATGGCCAACACCAAGCCAAGCAATGTGTTAAAAACAGCACTGAACTAAATAAAGCCGTAGAGCGTATTAAAAGCACATTGTTGTCTGTTAATCAGATGAGTGAGCAAATTGCTCATGCATCACATGAGCAATTGACTAACAGTGGCGACATTCAACAAATAATGGCAAAGGTGACAGAGCAAGCAACCTTGAATGCCCAAAACGCGACAACCCTAGCAAGCGAAAGTGAAGACGTAAACCAACTTGCACACTCTTTAACGAGTGCCGTAGAGCGCTTTAAGTTTTAAGTGCAAGTAATGACTTGCCTTGCATGAAATGGGTATAATACTTTAACTCTTTTGCTTAATAGCGGCCCACAATGAAATATAAAGATCTACGTGATTTTATCGATTTGCTTGAAAAAAAAGGCGAACTTAAACGTATCACCCAAGAAATCGACCCGTATCTTGAAATGACCGAAATATCTGATCGCACATTGCGTGCAAAAGGCCCTGCGTTATTATTTGAAAACCCAAAAGGCTACGATATGCCGGTGCTTACCAACTTATTTGGTACACCAAAACGCGTAGCAATGGGCATGGGCCAAACAGATGTTAGCGAGCTTCGCGAAGTGGGCAAGCTACTCGCCTTTTTAAAAGAACCTGATCCACCAAAGGGTATTAAAGAAGCTCTAGGCGCTATACCTATTTTTAAGCAAGTGCTTAATATGCCTGCAAAAGAAGTTAAAAAAGCGCCTTGCCAACAAGTAGTTTTAGAAGGTGATGATGTAGATTTAACTAAATTACCTATTCAACATTGCTGGCCAGGTGATGCAGCACCATTAATTACTTGGGGCCTTACAGTTACCAAAGGGCCTTATAAAAAGCGCCAAAATTTAGGTATTTATCGCCAACAATTATTAGGCAAAAATAAAATAATTATGCGCTGGTTGTCACATCGTGGTGGCGCGCTTGATTTTCAAGAATGGTGTAAAGAAAACCCAGGGCAACCCTACCCTGTATCGGTAGCATTAGGTGCCGATCCTGCCACTATATTAGGTGCCGTAACGCCTGTACCTGACACTCTAAGCGAATATGCATTCGCTGGGTTATTACGTGGCAGCAGAACCGAAGTTGTAAAATCTATTTCAAATGACCTACAAGTCCCTGCCAGTGCAGAAATAGTACTTGAAGGTTACATAATGCCTGGTGAAATGGCGCCAGAAGGCCCTTATGGTGACCATACCGGTTACTATAATGAAGTCGATGACTTTCCAGTAATGACGGTCACTCATTTAACGCATCGTAAAGATCCTATTTATCACAGCACATTTACCGGCCGTCCGCCTGATGAGCCTGCTATTTTAGGTGTGGCACTTAATGAAGTGTTTGTGCCGATACTACAAAAGCAATTCCCTGAAATTGTCGACTTTTACCTTCCGCCTGAAGGGTGCTCATATCGTATGGCGATTGTAACAATGAAAAAACAATATCCAGGCCATGCTAAGCGCGTGATGATGGGAGTTTGGTCGTTCTTACGCCAGTTTATGTACACCAAATTTGTAATCGTCTGCGATGACGATGTTAACGCCCGCGATTGGGAAGATGTTATTTGGGCTATAACAACCCGAATGGATCCAGCACGTGATACAACATTAATAGAGAACACACCTATTGATTATCTCGATTTTGCATCGCCAGTCTCAGGTCTTGGTTCAAAAATGGGAATGGATGCTACCAATAAATGGCCTGGCGAAACCACCCGCGAATGGGGCGAGCCTATTGTTATGGATAAAGACACCAAAGACCGTGTAGATGATATTTGGGAAAGCCTTAATATTGTTTAAGTGTTTATATGTAAGTACATATCAGGCTATAAAATAACCCTGCAGATATGCTAGAATCGAGCTATTCGATTGCGTATCTGCTGTTACAAGCGCTGCTAAAAGGTAAAAAATGCAAACATTAAAAGCTGAAGTTGTAGCTATCAGCCCACTTACAGAATTTGTTCATAAAGTAATTTTAAAGCCACAACAACCGGTGACCTTTGAAGCTGGCCAATACATGCAACTCGTATTAGGCGAAAAAGACAAACGTGCTTTTTCTATAGCTAGTCGCCCTTCACAGTGCGATGCAATAGAACTGCATATTGGCGCCTCAGGTGCCGATTCGTATGCAATGCAATCGTTAGAGCATTTACGAAACGCCCATACCACAGGGCAGTTAGTAGACATTGAAGCTGGCTTGGGTATTTCACAGTTGCGCCTGCAATGTGAGCGCCCTATTATTTTACTCGCCGGTGGTACTGGTTTTTCATACGCAAAATCAATGGCTGATCATTTAGCTGAAATAAAATGCGACCGTCCTGTGTTGTTTTACTGGGGCGTAAAAGAAGAATCTGCTTTATACGCACACACAGAAATGCAAGCATGGGCAGATAGCCATGAGAACTTTAAGTTTATTCCTGTAGTAGAAAATCCATCTGCTAATTGGCAAGGACACACTGGCTATGTACACAAAGCAGTAATGCAAGATATTGTGTCACTAGAACCATACGATATTTATATGGCAGGTCGTTTTGACATGATAGGTATTGTCCGTGATGACTTTATTACTCATGGTGCAATTCGTGAAAACATGTACGCAGATGCATTCGCATTTATCAAATAATTGAAATTTACTTTCAGTTATAAATAAAGGCACCTAATCGGTGCCTTTATTTTTATAACAACAAATATTTAATAGTTAAAACCTATCAGCTCCATCAATATAAACAATTTCCTAAATCCCTATCTATAAACCATACTTTGTATAGAACATCAGCGGGAGAGACCCAAATGCTAAATACAAAAGTAAAAGATTTTATGCAACGCAAGTTGCCAAATATCACACCAGATACAGAAATGACGACAGCCATAGCAGAACTACAAAAATTTAAACTACTTGGCGCACCAGTATTTGATAAAGATAAATACTTAGTTGGATTTATATCAGAGCAAGAGCTGTTACAACCACTTACTCAAAGCAGTTATTTTTGTGATGGGATGGTTAAAGTATCGCAGCTTATGCAAACAGAGGTAGTGACCGTTAGCGGCGATACCAACATTATTGAGCTTGCACAGCAGATGCAGCCTGGTAAACCAAAAAACTATCCTGTTGTAGAGGGCATTAAAGTAATCGGTATGATCAGCCGAGCAGACGTACTTAAAGCACTTTACGATAATTACATAAGCTGCCAAACACGCTAAATTGCAGATACAAAAATGCCGCTTATATAAAGCGGCATTTTTAATGCTCTTACATTAACGTGAGCTAACGAGTGCTAAAAGTTCTTTTTTATCGCCATCGCTTAAAAATGCTATTTCTAAAGCATTTTTTTGGGCTTTTTCCATATCAGCTTGAGATAAGCCTGCTTTAGGTGCAGCAACGGTATATTCATACTCAATTTCAATACCTTCAACCGCAGGATCATCAGTATTAATACACGCTAAAATACCATGATCTAAAAACTGTTTAAGTGGGTGCTTAGTTAAATCGTTTACTGTACTGGTTTGAATATTACTTGTTAAGCATGACTCAATACCAATACGGTTATCGCGTAAATAATCCATTAGTTTTGGATCTTCAATTGCTTTAACGCCATGCCCTATTCTGCTCGCACCCAACTCATTAATTGCTTGCCAAATACTTGGAGCACCAAGTGCTTCTCCAGCATGGACAGTCGAAGCTAAATACGCATTTCGTACTTGTTTAAAGTGCTCTACAAACAACTCACCCGGGAAGCCAATTTCGTCACCGGCTAAATCAACAGCAACTAAATCATTTTTAAATGCGAGTAATGCATCAAGCTCTTTTTGACACGTTTTTACGCCATAAGTACGCGATAAAATACCAATCAAGTTAGCTTTTATATTTGCGCCTTTTGTTGCTGATTTAATACCATCAACAACTGCCTCTACAACGCCTTCTGGGTGTAAACCTTGGCTTTGTGCCATGTAGTAAGGGCTAAATCGAAGCTCCACATAATCAAGACCTTGTGCTTGTGCATCTTCAATGTTTTCAATTGCGATACGTCTACACGCATCGTAGTCGCCAAGCACAGTAACTCCCCAATCTAACTTCTGTAAAAAAGCCATGAGGTTTGGTTCAGGATCAATAACTTGAACATGAGGGATTAATGCTTCAACGTTATCTGCAGGTAGCTCTATATTAAACTGTCGACCAAGTTCTAATATGGTTTGCGCACGTACATTACCGTCTAAATGGCGGTGAATATCTAGCAAAGGTAATTTTCTATTGATCATAATAGCAACCCAGTTTAGTTAAATTTGCGCGCATGATACGCAGATACAGTTATTTTTCAAGTCTATATGATTTGCGGTAAGTTTTAGCGGTCATATGTCTGCTTTTTGTGCAAAAAAAATGATACAGCTTATTTTCCTGATAAGTGATGCCAAAGAGTTTTAAAAAGCGTATTTGCATCAATAGGTTTGGTAATATAGCCATTCATTCCACAGGCTAGTGCCTTTTTAACGTCCTCGTCATGGGCGTTCGCCGATAGCCCTATTATGGGTAAATCAATTAACTCTAAATCACGACGAATTACTTTTGTTGCTTTGAGTCCATCCATTTTTGGCATTTGAATATCCATAAGCACAATGTCGTAGCTATTTTCGGCTAGCTTTTCTATGGCTTCAAAACCATCGTTAGCAATGTCGGCAATACAGCCTTTCGTTTTTAAAATAGCATTAGCAACATGCTGATTAAGTGGATTATCTTCTACTAAAAGTAATTTATAGCCTGTAAATGATAATGTACTTACGTCTATTTCGTTGTATTGCTGCTGAATTTGCTCTGCCTTTGGTAAAGGCGATATTAGCGGCAAACTAAATGTAAATGTAGAGCCTTTACCTTCATAACTAACTAAATCAATTGCACCACCCATTAACTCAACCAGTTTTTTGCAAATACTTAATCCTAAGCCTGTACCACCATATTGGCGTGAGGTTGAGCTATCAGCTTGTGCAAACGGTTTAAACAATTGTTTCTGTGCTTCGCTACTAATACCAATACCCGTATCGTTAATACTAAAATAAGTCATTTTTTTCGATTGCCAAATTTTCAGAGTGATTTCACCTTCCCCTGTAAATTTAACCGCATTATTGAGCAGATTCAGCAGCACTTGTTTTAAGCGAATTGGATCGGTATTAATGACCAAATTTGATGTTTTATCAAAATCGAGACTTAACTTTATTGATTTAATGTCAGCCTCAAACTGAAGTAAATTAAGCATTTCATCCGCTAAACTCGCTACATTAATAGGCTCTTGCATTAAGTCTAGCTTGCCTGCTTCCATTTTTGAAAAGTCGAGCACATCGTTTAATACCCTCAGTAAAACACCAAGTGCCCCATCTGCTTGCTCTATGTAACTTCTAGCTTGTTGCCAATCGTTTTGCTGGAGCGCTAAATAATGCAGCCCTTTTATACCGTTAATAGGGGTGCGGACTTCGTGGCTCATGTTTGCTAAAAACTGCCCCTTTATATGACTCGCTTCATCTGCTTTTTGTTTTTCTTTGCGTAGTGTATGTGTTTGCTTGGCCACTTGTTCGCGAATTTGTATGTTTGTACCAGTAACTGAAATCAAAAATGTAATCAGTAACCACACAAACAACATACCTACTATTTGTGCAAGCCAATATACTAACCAAGACGTTCTAACTATTGGCTCATATAACTCAACCTGCCACATACGCTTTCCAATCAACAATTGATATTCTTTAAATAGCGCTTGCGAATTAGCGGTATCTGCAATATAAATTGCCTGCTTTTTCCCTGCTATCGTTGTATCAAAAAAGCTAGCTGAAATTGAGTTGTTGTGATCAAATAATAATGTTTGCGATAAGCGTTTCAGACTGACTATCGCTGCCACAAAGCCTTGAAAATCATCTTCGGTAGAGGACTGTCTAAAAACAGGATATAAAAAAAGCACACCGTGTTCGGCTGTATTTTGGACTAAAATAATTGGCTCACTTAGTGCAAGTTCATTAAGCTCTTTCGCTTTGCTAAGCGCTGCACCTCTTACTTTACTAGAAGCTAAATCAAACCCTAAAACATCTTCATTACCTTTTAAGGGATATACGTACTTTACTGGAAAGTAATTACTACGCGTACCTGCTGGTTGCCAAGCTCCATCTAGTGACTTTTCTTTTATGTATAGAGGTTTGCCTGTGGCTGGATTTTCATGTGTTTCAAAATCTGCGAGTTTATTTGCTGGTACATAAGGTATCCATTCAAATGCTAAAATTTCTTGGCTGTAGCCCAACTGCTTTGAAGTAAATTGTTTAAACTCTTTAAAGTTCACGTCATTACTACTAGCAAAAAATGTAGCTAACAATCCTAAGTGAGCAGTAATACCATCGAGCTTCTGGCTTATAGCATTTTGCACAGTAAGTATTTTGGCTTCTTGCTTTTGAATGTCTTTTTCTTTTTTAACACTGGCAGCGCCATAAAAACTAACGCTGATTAGTATATAAATTAATAGTGAAGGTAAAATTACCAACATACGCTGGCGTACTTGCGTGTAATTAAAGGCTGCGAGCATGAGTGGAGTAAATATAAGTACACCGATACTGTCGCCAATCCACCATGCTATAAAGCTATCAAAAATAGCATTGGTCGGAATCACATTATTCAATGCTAATAAACTAGTTCCCACACCTGCAGCAATAACACAACATATTGGTCCTGCTACTATTAAGCTTTGAACACTGTGTTTTAAAGAAGATAAATCCAACGGCGCTTTTATAACATTCACTATAATTTGTCGGCCAATCCAAGCCTGTAAAACAGAGGCTAAAGTAATGCCTATAGCTTGTAAAAGCACAATAAAATGAAAAATATCTACGGTGCGTTCAAGGTGAATTAAGTTAGTACAAAAAGCCCCAATAATAAGGCCAATAAATGACTTACGTCCCCAAATTAAAAAGCTCGCTAAAGCAATTCCTGAGGGCGGCCAGGAGGCGACCGCATAGCCATCTACAGAAAGAAGTGAGTTGCTAAAGTATCCTGTAAAGAAGTAAGCACAAGCCAAGCTAAGGGTTAATATTAAAAACTTTCTCAAAGCTTGTGCTCCTGAACTACAAAAAATGCTAAGTAGTTATAGTGTAGTCATTTATTGATATAAAACGAGCGCCTTTTCTGCCTGTGCACTATTTTTATAACTCAACACAGCTTGTTCAGAGAACTGTTTTTTATTTTCACTATTCAGTGCTTTATCAAATATTCTAGCTGCTAAGTCATAATCACCCTTAGCATTAGCAAGGCAAGCTAGCGCAAGTAATAGTGAATTATTTGAATCATCCTTCTTAAGCCGTTCTTGAATGCTTATTTGCAACTTAGCTGCATCGGCTGCTGTTGCTTTACTTAATATATTTGCAAGCTCTAAGTGTTGCTCACTATGCTTAACCATCTTAATTAAGTCACTTTCAATAACAGCCAATTGACCTGCTTGCGCCATTTGCATTAAATATGCGGTGTGGGCATGAGCTTGCAGCTTTTTAGGCAGCTGTTTATATTTTTCACTCAGCTTGTCTGCATCTAACGCACTAAAATAAGCACTAAATAACTGCGTCCACTGTGCATCAGTAAGTGCTTTTTTGCGCAGTAAACGCGGCAAAAAGTCTTCCAGCGCACTAAAGTGTTGTTGCTGTACTAATACTTCTGCATAAAGTTTTAACTCAAGTGCGGTGGCTTTTTTAGCTTCTGCGCTAATACGCATTTGTGATTCAATCGCGCTACTATCGCCACTTGCCAACCATAGCTTTGCTACTTTTAATTGATGCTCTGGGCTTATTTCAAATAAACGCTCAAGTGCTTTATCTGTTTGATTATTAGCAAGCGCTGCTTTTGCAAGTAATGCTAAGCGAATATCTTCAAACTTATCTGGTACGCTATTACCCGATAAAGCCTGTTCTACGTGCTCGTAATCATCATTAATAGCACTCCAAAGAGCCTGCTCAATAGCTGCTTGTTTGCGCTCTTGGCTACGTGAAAAAAAGCCATGCTTAGTATTATGATAAATCGATAATAAATAACGAATTAACTTATATGTTAAATATAAAACAACAGCGGTAATGACTGCCATTATACAAAACGATACTATCGTGCCTTCTATCGTCGTATTGTTAAATGAAATAAGTACATAACCTTTTTCATCTAGAACGAATGGAGTAACCGCTAGTACAACAACAATAGCTACAATTAAAATAATTAGCCCTATCATTGCGCCCACTCCTTAACCTTTTGTGTACTGTTTAAGGTTACTTTTGGATTAAAGTTAAGCTGCTCTTTTTCAAGTTTAGACAACGCTTTAAGTACCGTTTTAGTTGTATCATCGTCTTGCTTAAAGTACTCACCAACTAAACGTTTTGCTTCACTTAAGGCGCTAAAGAAAATACTCGCCTGCTTACTCATAAGTGCATCTTGTGCCTGAGTTATATTAAGCTTGATTCGTTGATTTATTAAATGACGCTCTTGATCCGTAAGTAATGGCTCAATGGAAACACCCTCGTGCTGACGAATAGTAATAAAGCTATCCACAATTTTATTCCAGCTATTACTCAAGTTTTGCTGCCAATCACTCACGTCACCACTTAAAGCATTTTCATCTATTGCAGCTGCTTCTTCTGGTAAATTAACTGCATTAAAAACTAAGTCGTCAATACTGCTTAGTACACTGTTTAGCTGTAAATAAATAGCCTCTGTTGCAACAGGTTTAAGGCTATCAAGTGTTTGTATATCTTGCATAATCGCTTGGCGAACTTCAACTGTTCCTGGGTGCTCACTAAGCAATCCATCTAAGCGCTTTAAAACAGCACTAGTGCCTTGATAATCTTTTTCAGCCCATAGTTTAAACTCAGCCATACGTTGTAAGCTGGTTACTTCTTGTGGGTTTAAAGATGAGCCTTGTTGCTGCGCCTTTTGCAAAGCGGCTTTCAATTCTTGCTGATTTTGAACTGCACTTTCATTTAGGGCTGCGGCAACTTTTTCCTCACTATTAAACAGCGCTTGTTGCAAATTAGATTGCGCCGATTTAAGTGCTTGCACCTCCTGGGTGAGTAACTTATTTTGCTCGCTTAACTCATTAACGGCTAGGTTTTGCACCTTACCAGCATTTAATTTTTGATAAAACTCGTATCCAACACCAGAGGCCACAATTAACGAAATAAGAAGCGCAAGTGCTGCAACCTTACTTACCTTTTGTTTGTTTTTTTCTGTCGTATTTTTTGTAGCTGCTGGCTCTTGCTTAGCTGATTTAGCTGAGGCCGGGTTAGCTATTGTTGGTGTGCCTTTTTCTGCCGTAACTGGCTTTGACTGTTCGCTCATGTTGCTACCTTGCTGATTTATGCAGGTAAACATAGCATTATCGCTAGCCCCTGCTGCAATGTGTATATTAGCCGAACTTACCTGTTGCAACTTTAAATAAGCGGCTATCCGCTCGCTTGCAACATAAAATCGGCACTGTTGTAACCATTGTAGTTGGTGTGCAGTAAGGCTTTTAAATATAGCATCAACTGCTGCATTACTTGTTATGACTATACCGTGTACATTCTGGCTTTTCCAGTGGTCTGTCCAGTTAGGGGTAATACTCTCTGTGGGTTCACGTTTGTACACAACACAATTATTTAAAAAAGCACCGCGCTCTTTCAGCGTTTTAGCTAACTCAGGGCGGCCACCTTGACCCTTAACTAACACTATATTACTGCCATCAACCTCGGCGAGTGATTTAAGCGCAAGTAACCCTTCTGAATCATACTGCTTTGGTACTGCTGCGCGCACACCAAATTGCTCATATATAATGTCGGCTGTTTGTTGTCCAACCGCATAAAACTGCGCCTTGGTATTTATATCGGGTTTTAATTGCGAAAGTGCACTGACTGCATCTTGCGAGATAAATATTATTTTATCTGCATTTAACAGCGGACTAAGTTCAGTGCTGGAGGGTGTTAAATGCGTTATTTTTAATACCGGAAACAAAGACGCCTGATAACCCGCTTGCTCTAATTGCTGTGCAAGGGCTGCGCCTTTTCCTTCGGGCCGAGTTATCAGAATATGTGTCATTTATGCGTCTCTATAAACTTCAGCTAATATTTTGTCTGCACCTTGAGCTAGTAATTTTTTAGCAAGCTCAATACCTATTTTTTCTGCGTCATTTACATGGCCGGTTACTTCGTCACGTAAAATTTCGCTGCCATCAACAGCACCCACTAAACCACGCAAATGTACCTGCTCGCCATCAACTAATGCATAAGCACCAATAGGAACTTGGCAACCACCTTCTAAATAGCGATTCATCGAACGCTCTGCGTTTACGCGAATACGTGTTTGTGTATGCTCAAGTGGTGCAAGTAATGCTTTGGTTACTTCATCATCAATACGACATTCAATACCTACAGCGCCTTGACCATTTGCTGGTAATGACACTTCTGGCTCAATGTAGTCAGCAATACGCGACTCCATTTCTAAACGAATAAGCCCTGCAGCCGCTAAAATAATAGCATCATATTGGCCGTCATCTAATTTACCTAAACGCGTATTTACATTGCCGCGTAAATCACGAATATCTAAATCAGGGCGAAGTGCCTTAATTTGGCACTGGCGACGCAGGCTCGAAGTACCAACAATAGCGCCTTGTGGTAGCTCACTTAAATTTGCAAAATTGTTTGATACAAACGCATCGCGTGGATCCTCACGCTCACAAATAGTATGCAGTGCTAGCCCTTGAGGAAACTCTACTGGCACATCTTTCATAGAATGTACGGCAATGTCAGCTCGGCCATCTAGCATGGCTTGCTCTAGCTCTTTAACAAATAAGCCTTTACCGCCAATTTTGGCCAATGGCGTATCTAAAATAATATCCCCTTGTGTCGACATTGGGACTAATTCTACGCGCACATCTGCATGAAAACGCTCAAGCTCTGCTTTTACAAATTCGGCCTGCCAAAGTGCTAGAGCGCTTTTGCGCGTTGCGATGCGTACTAATTTTGTTTTTTCTGTCATAGGGGTATCCAATTAATTACTGCGTTTAGCCAGTTTTAGTCAGCTAAAATTCTAAATTCTTTTTGGGCAATTAAATTACCTTGCTCATCAACTACATCAACACGCCAATGACCTGTTTGTGTGTTCATTATATTTTTTGTTGAGTACGTTCTGTAACGAGGCGAAGTAACATTAAGTGTAATTTCAGCCATTGTTTCACCTTCAAACGACCAAACATGCTTAACTTGCTGGCCTTGAAGGTTTTTAATCTCGCTAAAAAACGATAACCCTTCCTCAAACTGGCTTAACCTAATATCAGCAGCAAACACATTAGTAGGCTCACGCTTACTTACTTTACGAGTAAGTACCGCGCGACTAATTTTACCCGTGTCTATTTGCGCCCCCAATGCCACACTTGCCACATGTGCTGTAGAGGAAAAACCTTCAGTGCCACTCAATGCGCCATCATCACTTTCTAACTCTAAAAGTAAGTCACTTTGACTTGCAGGCTCAGTTACGTTTTGGGCTTCTGCGGTTTCTTCTTGCACAACATTATCAAGGTTTGAGTTTAACTCTGTATTAATACTTTGACTTTGATCAGTAACAATATCATTGTCAGCTAATACAGCTGGGGTATTATTTATAAGCTCAGCTTCGGCAGGTGTATTACTAGAAATGCTTTGTTGAGTCTCATTTTGCTCAGCTAACAAAGGTTCAATACTCGCTTGAGTTACCTCTGCAGACTCAGCTGGGGTATTGTTTGCAGATAACTCTGACTCAACATCCATTACCTCATCGCTTGTTTGGTTTTCAGCGTCACTGCTAAAATTTAAGAATTGTTCCTGCTCATTTTGGTGCTCGCCTTGCTCTGCATTAACAGAGGTGGTTAAGCCATAAACAACTGCTGCAGAGGTCATTAATACCAACATAGCAATACTCACAATACGACGCCAATTCCACTCGTAGCTTACCGTTGGTACGCTCTGTTGTAATTCGCGTTTAACATTTGCTTTTATAACTATTTTTTGACTCATATTGACCTCAGCGGTTCCAAAATTAGCTTAAACGAGCAATTAACCATTGGCGAATAGCTTGCAATTCTTCTGCGCAAACTTGATGAGCCATTGGATATTCTTGCCAGCTTACATCCATGTTATGTGCTGTTAATACTTCAAACGCATTTCTACCCGCACTGTGCGGTACAACGTTATCTTGGCTACCATGAGCCATAAATACGTTTAAATCAGTATGTTTTGCTTCATCAGCAAATTTGTGTGGCACACACATATAAGTAGAAAGCGCCATAACACCCCCAAGCTTTTGCTCAAAGCGCGGCGCTAAATGCAAAGACACAACACCACCTTGAGAAAAACCAGCTAAAATTATTTTATTAGCAGGAATGCCATTAGCAATTTCTTTATTAATTAACTCTTCTACCTTTGCAGCAGAATCTCTTACGCCTTGTTCATCGGCACGCTTATCTAATTCTATAGACTTAATATCGTACCAAGAGCGCATTTCCATGCCACCATTTATGGTGACCGGTTGCACTGGCGCATGCGGAAAAATAAACCGTATACCAAGCTCGCTTGGTAAATTTAGCTGCGGGGCTACTGGCGCAAAACCATCCCCAGAGTCACCTAAACCATGTAACCAAATAACCGTTGCTTTATGTTCACTTTGGGCTGCATATTCTACAAATTCTAAACTCATAGTGATGATTGCCACTTAACTTCTTGGCCTGCTTGGCGAGTTGAGGCTTCATTTATAAACGCCCAAAATTCAGCGCCAGAGCGGTTATCAATCCATAACCCATCACGCATTTCAAAATGATGTCCGTTAAACTTAGTCGCAACCCATACTTGATGAAGAGGTGCTTGCTTATTGATCACTATTTTACTTTTATCAGGAAAAATAATTTCTAAAATACCTTGTGCCGATTCATAATCTAAATCAGCTTCGCAATCATCAACCTGCTCTTCAATAGTGAACATAAGAGCTTCGGCTAATTGGTGATATTCGTGTTCAGTCATTGTTATTTCCTTTGCAGGCGAGCCGCCTAATATTGGGTACGTTTTAGCTTTAAATTAGCTTTAAAAATGTGCAGCTAGTGTAACAGGAATAAAATCATCCGCGAATAGCTGCATTTTTTAGATATTCTGTTACTCTGCGATTATAAAGCCAGCAACCGTATTAATCTAATGAAAGCGACACATACCTTACAATTAAAAAGACTATTAATAAGCACTGTACTGTTAAGCGCCTTAGCTGGCTGCGGACAAAGCGGTCCGTTATATTTACCAGAGCAACAAACAGAGCAAAACCAACCTCAAAATACAGCTAAACCAGCCACTACCGCTGAGCAAGCTAAAGCATCGCAAAGTCAGGAGCAATAAATGGATTATTTTAACTACAAAAACAACCAATTATTTGCCGAAGACGTCAGCGTAGCAAGCATAGCGCAGCAATACGGCACGCCGTGTTATGTATACTCGCGTGCTACATTTGAGCGCCATTACTTAGCATTTGCTAACGCCACTAAAAATCATAAAAGCTTGGTATGTTACGCTGTAAAAGCAAACTCAAATATTGCCGTACTTAATATATTAGCGCGCTTAGGATCGGGTTTCGATATTGTATCTAAAGGTGAACTAGCGCGTGTAATTAAAGCGGGAGGCGATGCTTCTAAAGTGGTTTTTTCAGGCGTGGCTAAAACGTCTGACGAAATAGCTTACGCATTAAAACTGGGCATTAAATGTTTTAATGTAGAGTCGGCGTCTGAGCTTGAGCGTATTTCTGAAGTGGCTTGCGAGCTTAACCTAGAAGCGCCTATTTCTATTCGCGTAAACCCAGACATAGATGCAAAAACACATCCGTATATTTCTACCGGTTTAAAAGAAAATAAATTTGGTATTGATATTCAAACAGCAGTGAGTGTTTATCAACAAGCAGCGGCTTTACCTGGTTTAAAAGTAATTGGTGTCGATTGCCATATTGGCTCTCAATTAACGCAAGTTAGACCTTTTTTAGAAGCCCTTGATAAATTAATGGCGCTTATTGATGAGCTAAAAACTAACGGTATTGAGCTAACTCATTTAGATATTGGCGGCGGTTTAGGTGTGCCATACGACAACGAGCAACCACCACACCCAAGTGAATATGCAGCGCAAGTTACCGAACGCTTAGCTAACTACAAACATCTTGAACTTATTTTTGAACCAGGGCGCGCTATTGCAGCTAACGCAGGTATTTTGGTTACTCAAGTTGAATTTATCAAACAAAACCAAGACAAGTTTTTTGCAATTGTAGATGCAGGTATGAACGATATGCTTCGCCCTGCGCTTTATCAAGCGTGGCAAAAAATTATTCCGGTATCCGTTCGCGACGACGAAACACCTACTCACAACTTTGATATTGTGGGTCCGGTGTGCGAAACCGGCGACTTTTTAGGAAAAGACCGCGAACTTGCACTCAAACAAGGCGATTTACTTGCACAACGAAGTGCGGGTGCATATGGCTTTACAATGAGCTCAAACTACAACTCGCGCCCGCGTGTTGCAGAAATAATGGTAGATGGTCAGCAGCATCACCTTATTCGTGAACGCGAAACTATTGAAAGCCTTTATCAAGGTGAGAAAGTTTTACCATAAACGTTTTTGTCTACTAGCTGCTCTGTGGCATGATTAGCACAGAGCAAAACCGAATTAGAGCGCTATGTTAGTTAATTTTTCCAAAATGCACGGCTTAGGTAACGACTTTGTTGTGATTGATAACATTACACAAAATGTTTTTTTGTCGCGAGACCAAATCAAAAAACTGGCAGATCGCCACTTTGGCATTGGCTTTGACCAATTGCTGATGGTTGAAGCACCATATTCACCTGATCTCGACTTTCATTATCGAATTTTTAATGCCGATGGTACCGAAGTAGAACAATGCGGTAACGGCGCACGCTGTTTTGCCCGCTTTGTACGCATGAAAGGCCTCACTAACAAGCACAAAATTACTGTGTCGACTAAGTCGGGCAACTTAACGCTCTACATAGAAAAAGACGGTCAAGTAACTGTTAACATGGGCCATCCTAATTTTGAGCCAAGTAAAATTCCGTTAAAAGCCAGCAAACGCGAGCTTACTTATATTATTAGAACGCAAGAACACACTGTATTTAGTGGCGCGGTATCTATGGGTAACCCGCATTGCGTGCTAGAGGTTGACGACGTAACCACCGCACAAGTCGATATATTGGGTCCATTACTTGAAAACCACGAACGCTTTCCACAAAAAGCGAATATTGGCTTTATGCAGGTTGTATCGCAAGAGCACATTAAGCTAAGAGTGTGGGAGCGCGGCGTTAACGAAACCCTAGCCTGTGGCACAGGTGCATGTGCAGCGATGGTGATTGGTCATATGCAAAATAAATTATCAACAACCGTTCAAGTAGATTTGCCGGGCGGTACTTTGCAAGTGCGCTGGAGTGGTGAAGGTCACCCGGTACGCATGACTGGTCCCGCAGAGCATGTTTTCGACGGACAAGTAGCACTATGAGCGAGCTAAGTACAGAGCAGGTTATTAATTACTTACAGCAACATCCTGACTTTTTAGTTCATCACCCTGAGCTACTCGCACAACTTGAGCTGCAACAGCAAGCTCAAGGTGCAACGTCACTAGTACATATTCAGCAACGTCAATTACGCGAGCACAACACGCTTTTAAAAAGCCAAATAGATGCTATGAGCAAGCATGCAACGCAAAACGAGCTCGTATATCGTTTGTTTAGCCAATGTCATCGCCAGCTTTGGAATCATGACGATTTTGACACTCTTGCAAATAATCTACGCAATATAATCTGCTCAAGTAAAGATGTTAACGACTGCGAATTAGTAAAATACAATCCCGAGTACGACGAGCTTATTGCGCATCGCCTTACCCATTCTGGGCATTATTTAGGGCGAATTAATAAACAAGAGCGCGAACAATTATTTAGTAAAGATACACAATCCGTCGCTATTTATTTAATTGGCGACACCAAGCACCCTATCGCTATTTTGGCGTTTGGTAGCAATAACGTAAACCATTTTGAGCCCGCGCAAGATAACCTGTTTGTGCTCGACTTTATAAACGCATTACACCTGCGGTTACAAAAACTAGCATGAGTGACGATACGCCTAATATTACCGCGCTAAGCGACCACTGGCGTACACCCATAATGCTATTTAGCGATTATTTAAAGTTTGAAAAACAATATTCAGCGCACACAGTTAATCAATACGTAAGCCAACTTGGCTTTGCAGCCCTATATTTTAGCAAACTATGTGATGACTGGTTTGGCGTACAAGGCGAACATATTCGCCGCTACAGCATGGCACTGCGATCAAAACAATTAAGTGGCCGTACAATTAGCTTAAAGCTCAGTTGTATTCGCAGCTTATATAAGTTTTTAAAAGCAAAAAATATTGCCGAGCAATCGCATTACCATAATCCGGCTATAGGTATAAAAGGCCCTAAGTTTGCAAAGCCCCTACCTAAGAATCTCGATGTAGATCAAATGGCACGCTTGCTCGAAATACCCGACGACGAACCTCTCGCTATTAGAGATAAAGCAATGATGGAGTTAATGTATTCATCAGGGCTGCGTATAAGCGAGTTAGTTGGCGCTAACATGCAAGATATTAGCGCTGCCAATGGTGAAATTTTAGTGCGTGGTAAAGGCAATAAAGAGCGATTAATTCCGGTGGGCAGAAAAGCGTTAGACGCATTAAAAAAATGGCTCACAATACGCCCTCAGTTTGCAAAGCCCGATGAAATAGCAGTATTTTTAAGTAGCCAAAAAAACCGTATTTCGATTCGCCAAGTGCGCCTACGCATGCAAGAGTGGGGAATAAAACAAGGTATTAGCTCGCAGGTTCACCCGCATAAGCTGCGCCACTCGTTTGCGTCACATATTTTAGAATCATCTGGTGATTTACGCGCTGTGCAAGAATTACTAGGGCACAGCAGTTTGTCGGCTACACAAGTATATACGCATTTAGATTTTCAACATTTAGCCAAGGTGTACGACAACACTCACCCTCGTGCAAAAAAACGAACTGATTAGGAAAATAAATATGATCCGATTTAATCGTGCTATTAAGCCATTTTCTGTCATGAGCTTTGATTTAGACGACACTCTTTACAACAATCACCCCATTATAAAAGCAGCGGTTAAAGCGCAGCAAGATTATTTAAACGCGCTCCCGAGCTACTTAGCCCAAGGCCCAAAATACTGGCAACAATGCCGCAATGAGGCCGTATTACAGTTACCTGAACTTGCTGATAACGTCACTAAATGGCGCCAACATACATTGCGCTTAGCCCTTTCTAAACTAGATTTGAACGAGCAAGAGGTAGAGCATCATGCCGATGCTGCCTATAACGCCTTTGCCGATGCGCGCAGTAAAATAGTGGTAACCGACGACGTACTAAAGCTGCTAGATAACTTAGCCCAGCACTTTACGCTGGTTGCAATTACTAACGGTAACGTTGAAATTGAACGCTTTAACTTACACGATAAATTTTCGCTCGTGTTACAAGCCGGTATGCACGGTAAAGCAAAACCTCACAGCACCTTATTTGATAAAGCCGCCGAGCACTTAAACGTTGCTAAAAGTGAAATTTTACACATTGGCGATAGCCTAGATACCGACGTACAAGGCGCAAATAATGCCGGTTGCCAATCGGTATGGTTAAACGATCAAGGTGCCAATTATGCTTATAAAGGGCTGGCCGATATTGAAATAGCCAATATTCATGCCTTAACGCACTTTATTAAATAACCGATTAAAAATAAGAGGTCACAATGAGCCACTATACCAAGCTAATTACCTTGCTATTAATTGGCTCACTTAGCCTTAACGCTTATTTATTGTGGCCGCAGCCCGCGCCAACCAAAGTACAAAAAACGCAAGGTGCTGAAAAAAGCATATCGCCTAAACAACAAAATACGCTATTAAATACGGCAAAGCAGCAGTTTAAAAAACACCAATTTGAAGCCGCACTTAGTAGCTATCAACAACTCAAAAACAGCAATCCAGAAATCGCAAAAAACCTTTATTCATCGTGGCTAGTGCAGCTTAAAACATGGCTAAATAGCAACTTATTACTTAGCGAATCATTTCTCAATGCGCTATTAAATAACAGCCCTTATAACGTAGAATTACTTAATTTACAGGTTGAGTATTTAATAAATAGCGAGCAAACACAAAACGCCATTATTGCTTTATTTGAGCTTAATTCATTACTGCCTGCTGATCAGCAAAGTAATGTAAATACACGTTTAAATACGCTCACTCAAAACGAATTACACACATTAACTGAGCAACAAAATTGGCAAGCTCTTATTGAGCAAACACAAATTTGGCTTGATTATAAAAGCGATAACGCGCAGTTTTTATATCCGCTTGCGTACGCCTACTTTCAGCAAGGCGATTTAATTAGTGCACAAGCAACCCTTGATCGAATGCCAAACCAGCACAATCTAAAAAGCCAAGTGCAAACACTGCAAGCGATGATCAATAAAGCACAATCGCAAGACGACTTCGTTGCTTTAACGCCGTATGGCGCGCATTACTTAATAAACACCGAAATAAATAATAACCTATCAACCGAACTAATGATTGATACAGGCGCAAGCGTAACCTCACTCCCTACAAGTATAATTGAGCAAATTTCGCCACAGCCTTTATATTTAGGCGATGTAACGGTCAACACAGCTAATGGTCAAATTGTTGTAAAGCGTTATCAAATTGAATCGTTTAAAGTGGGCTCGCAAATTATTTATGGTTTTGAAGTGTTGAGCATTGAAAACACCCGTGGGCAAGGTTTGCTAGGAATGAACTTTTTATCGCGATTTAAATTCAATATAAATCAGCAAACAGATGAGCTAGAGTTGAGCGCTAAATAATTAAAAATCCAAAGGTAACACATGACACTAAATAACTATTTAAAAGCACTTGCTGAAAACCCAAAAAGCATTCAATTTACCGATACAATGGCCGTGATAGAAGCAAATTACGACTTTACTGCATGTGGCTTTAATAACCATGGATTACTTAGCGCTGCGAGTGAGAACAACGGCTCATGTAAAATTTTTGCGTTTGCTAAATTAAACGATTTAAGCAAACAAAATACGTTGGATTGTTTTGGTAAGTTTTACCGAGAAGACGTGCTGCAAAACCCTAAAGGGGATGATCACATGAACATTCGCACGTTTATGTTAGCACCAGAGGCAACACCTTTTTTAGGTATTACCTTTGAAGGCAAGCCACTAAAAGAAAAATAGCCAACAAAAATTAAAGTGGTTTTTCCATAAAGTAACGCGTACCTGAGCGTGGGTAATTATTAAGTTGATACTTAACACTATAACCGCGCTTTTCATAAAAGGGTTTTGCTTGAAAATCAAGTGTATCAAGCTGAGAAGTTGTAGCACCTAGCTCAATAGCAGCTTGCTCAAGTGCCGTTAGCAATTTATCTGCAAGCCCTTTACCTCGTGCAATATCGCTACACCAAAGCCAACTAATCATCAGCCAGTTTCCAAACACACACCCACTAATACCGGCAACAAGCTCGCCCTGCTCATCAGTAAATTTATAGCCTAATGGCACTCTTTGCACATCAAAATGCTGGGCGTTAAATTCAACCATTTGTGCGCGAAGCGCTGAGTTTAACGCATCGGTATTATCTACTTTTAATTGATACATTTATCGCCCTTAAAAAGCAGATACTAGCAAATTAGCTCAATCAATAAAGATTATTTTTACCATAAGGTACTTCAAGCATATTGCTGCTGGTTTTATCCGGCTGGCCGCACATTTCGTCGTAAGCGCTTGTTTGCCTTAACATCATCTGTGCGTACGCTATTTTTTCAAAACGCTTTTGAACATGCAGTGGGCTGAGCGCTCTTAAAAACTCACCGCTGTCTTCTGTTACATAGTATTCAACGTTATTAATCATTACCGATACTTGATAAAGCGCCATATCTAACGAGTGAACAATAACTTTTTGTAGCGGCTCGTGCTTTTTTAACTGTGAAAATTTAATACCCATCTTGGCTACCTTTTTATATTTAACCTGAGTTCTGGTTATTTAACATTATCGATACGCAGCTTTGCTATAATCACGATCAAATTTTTATTAGCCGCTGGCGTTACACGTTATGAGCACAAAAATCCGACTCGCTAAATATATTGCCCATGCAGGTATTTGCTCTCGTAAACAGGCATCGCGCTTAATTGATGAAGGTGTGGTGACTGTAAATAATCGCCCAGCAAATCATATAGATCACGTTGATGAGCAAGACACAATAATAGTGAACGAAAAAGAAATTAAAGGTGCTGCCGATTTAGTTTATTTTGCGTACCACAAACCAGTCGGTATTGACTGTAAATTAAATATTGATGACCCTGCCAGCCTTATTTACCATTTGCCCACACTCACCCGTGTTTACCCTATTGGTCGATTAGATAAAGACTCTCGTGGTTTGCTTATTTTGACCAACGATGGGGATTTTTGTAATCAACTAATACATCCTGACTTCCACCAGCCTAAACATTATTTAGTCACCGTAAATAAGCCTTTAGACGATGCTTTTTGTAAAAAAATGGCAGCAGGCGTACCCGTTGATAAACACATAACCCTGCCTTGTGAGGTAAATAAAATAGCCAGTAATCAGTTTAGTATTGTTTTAAAACAAGGGCTAAACAGACAAATACGTAAAATGGCGCATTACTGCGGATACAAAGTAATTGATTTATTTAGAGTGCAATTTAGTGACCTCACCCTTTCAAAGCTAAACCTACCTGAAAACCAATATATACAAATTAATAAAACCGATATTTCAAAAATCTAATACCAAATCACTTAACTACATCTCAAAAAGTTAAAAAATAAACTTGCAAAAATAGATTACAGGTGTAGTCTTAAATTAAAGATTACACTTGTAGGCAATAGCATGATTGAGTTATCAAAAGCAGAGTTTGACGTGCTCGACGCACTTTGGATTAACTACCCCGCCACCGCGAGCCAAATAATTGAGCGCTTAAGTGACGATAAGCAATGGCACGAAAAAACCATTAAAACCCTGCTAGGTCGACTAGTAAAAAAAGGCGCACTTACATTTGAAAAAGAAGGTCGCCAATATATTTATACTCCCTGTATGGAGCGCGCCGACTACACCCTAAAAGAAAGCCAAAACTTTATTGAGCGATTTTTTAGTGGGCGTATTGCGCCACTTGTAAGTGGTTTTGCTAAATCGGAGCAGCTTTCTCAGCAAGATATAAACGAGCTTAAAAAAGTTATAGATGACTGGGAAAAAAACCAAAAATAAGGGATTAACATGGTTATTCAAACTGGTTTTAATTGGTTAATTGAGCAGCAATTACTATTAAGTATTTTGTTTTGTGGATTTATTTTACTTGAGCGATTTGCTTTAAAAGCCCTTGGCTCGCGGTTTGTATATAAATTAGCATGGCTATTACCTGCGGCATTAGTGATTGCTAATTTACCAAATGCGATTAAACCACTGCAAAATAGCAATATTAACCATTACTTAATCACCCCTAACCAGCCTTTGACACATGAAATGGGTATTAGCTGGGCGCTCATGTATGTACTTATTACCGCAGGGTTATTAATAGCTAGCTTTATTACGCATACCCGCTTTGTTAAAAGCCTGCAGTTAACTGAGTTAACCCAATTTGAAAGCACTCTTACCGCTGATGTTAAAACTTATACCAGCCAACATGTAGCCACGCCAATGGTGGTCGGTATTTTAAACAGCAAGCTGGTGTTACCGAGTAACTACAATACCCAGTTTGATAAAGCCACATTAGCGCTTATTTTAGAGCACGAAAACGTACACATAAAACGCAAAGACAACCTAACAAACGCACTTATGTTACTACCTACTATTTTACTTTGGTTTAACCCACTAGCTTGGTTTTGTTACGCAAGCATGCGCCGACTACAAGAGCTAACTTGTGATGAACGGGTACTTGCCAATAAAACCACACAACAACATATTTTATATAGCAAAGCCTTAATAAACTGCGCGGCAAATGCGCCCACAGGACTTATGGCTTATTCACACTACGGAGATAAAAAAACCATGTTACAACGACTTACTAATATAAAACACAGCGGGGAGCGTTCAAAGTTTGCTAAAGGTGGCTTATTACTTGTAGCCGCAAGCATGCTAAGCGGCTTAGCGATTGCAAAGCAACCAGAGGCAATGACTAAAGAGGATCACATTTCACCAACAATACGCATTGAACCTGCTTACCCAATACAAGCAGCCCAACAAGGGATCAGCGGCTCTGTTGTATTAAAATACGATATTGCAGCAAACGGTAAAACAAAAAACATTAGTGTTATTCAATCAAAACCTAAAGATGTTTTTGATAAATCAGCGAAAGAGGCACTAGCAAAATGGAAATATAAAGCATCAGATTCAGGTTTTGAAGATGTACTTGTGCAACTAGATTTTGCGATTAATAGTGAAGTGGCACCTACCGATTTAATAGAGCGAATTAAAGTATCGCACTAACTTTATTAGATTTTTCAAGACTACAAAGCAAGCGCCCTTTTAGGCTGCTTGCTTTGTGGTTTTACGCTATAAAGTTATAAGCTCACCACAATCATGGCAATGGCTGTACCCAAACCAATAAACCACACTAATGAGCGAATTATATCTAGGTTCACATAGTAAAATACGCAATACAAAATACGCGACACAATATGCGTAACCGCTAGCATTTCGGTCACTGCACCTACAGAGTTAGTGCCCAGCACAACTGCAATAGCAACAGCAAAAACAGCAAGCGATTCAAAACAGTTTTGATGAGCAGCGAGCGCCCGTGCACCAAAGCCGCTTAATTTTGTTTGTTGCGCCCTTGGATGTTTATTGTCGTATCGACCTAATTTTGCCATTGCTATAGCAACCGGCACTTTTGCAAAGTAAGGCATTAATACCGCAAGTAATGCACATACAACTAATGTTGTCATAATTTATCCTTTTGATGTTTCGGATAATTTAGCATAAGCGTAATAAAAAAGCCGCCAGATACGTTTTATGACAAACTCTGGCGGCTAACAATAACATCAGACCTACTATAGCTAAATTTATCCTCAAACCCATGCGACATAATGTCGCAGATGATGAATATTCAACATCATAGTTAATGCATCGCTTTACTTCACAAAGCTTGTTAACTTTACTGCCTTACATTTTAATGATGACGACCATGACCTGGATATTTTTCACTTTTTTAGCCGCCTTCATGCAAGCATGGCGTAATGCCCTGCAAAGTAAATTAAGTAACGATGTGAGTGTGGCTGGCGTAACACTCTCTCGCTTTATTATTGCAGGCCCTATTGCTGGCGTGTATTTATATAGTTTGTATCAATATCAAGATACCGCCATGCCTACGTTTAATAATGCCTTTTGGGGATTTATTGTAGGCGCAAGTGTTATGCAAATACTTGCCACTGGTTTAATGGTTAAGCTATTTAAAATGAATAATTACGCTGTAGGTGCTGGTCTTGCCAAAAGCGAGGCGTTAGTAGCTGCTATGTTAGGTGTATTATTTTTTGGCTCGGCACTTTCTTTGCTCGGTTGGCTTGGTGTGTTTTTTGGCGCTATTGCCGTATTGCTACTCAGCGGCATAACAAGCGTTAAACACTTTAATGCTAAAACAGCATTACTAGGACTGGCTTGTGGTACTTGCTTTGCACTTACATCGCTGTGGGTACGAGAAGCGAGCTTAAATTCAGGATTATTATTTCCTCACTCAGCAGCTTGGGTTTTGCTGTTTGTAATTAGCTTACAAACACTAATACTACTGGGCTATTTATTATTAAAAGAGCCGCAAACACTTAGTAAACTGTGGCAATACAAAGGTACTACAGCCGCAATTAGTGTTTTTAGTTGTGTCGGTTCTATTGGCTGGTTTAGTGCAATGAGCTTACAGCACGTTGCTTACGTTAAAACACTTGGACAGGTTGAAGTGTTTTTTACCATGCTAATTGCCGTTCTTTGGTTAAAGCAGCCACTTAAGAAACAAGATACAGCAGGCTTAATACTCATAGCTATTGCCGCTGTTTTGGTTATGTTGCCAAGTTAAAAGCATAAAAAAGCGCAGGCTTTTATACCTGCGCTATTCATAATTAAGCGTTTATTCAAATTACCAATTAAGAGCTTATTTTAAGTGTTATCACACCACTAATAATCATTAATACTCCCGCAATACGACCAAATGTAGCGGCATCGTTATAAAACAATATACCCACTAAAAACGTACCGGCGGCGCCAATACCTGTCCATACGGCGTATGAGGTGCCCATTGATATTTGCCTTTGTGCAAGCCACAACATAAAACCACTAGCGACTAAAAATACCACCGCTATTGCTATGCCTTGCCAGCGTGTATCAGCGTTTTGCGAAATTTTTAAGCCAATCGGCCAGCCAATTTCAAGTAACCCAGCAATAATTAAGCACACCCACGCCATTAAACATCTCTCTTTTTAACAATCACTTCGTATAAATCTTCGCGGCGATCTTTTAAATTACGCACTGTGCCTTCGCTGTGAAGTATTTTAAGCTTATCCATATCAAGGTCACTAAATAGCAGCATTTCGGTGTTTGGTGTGGCTTCGTTAAGTGTTGCATCGTGCGGGAACGAAAAGTCCGATGGCGTTAATACCGCCGATTGTGAGTACTGCACATCAAGACTTTCTACCTCTGGTAAATTACCTACTGAACCTGCAATTACCACATAACATTCGTTTTCTATTGCACGCGCTTGTGCACAGTGGCGCACACGTAAATAACTGTTTTTAGTATCAGTCCAAAATGGCACAAACAGAATATCTAACCCTTGTTTGGCCAATATGCGTGAAAGCTCAGGAAACTCTACATCGTAACAAATTTGAATACCTACACGACCAGCATCGGTATCAAACACGGCAATTTTGTCGCCGCCTTGAATAACCCAATCGTTTTGCTCATGCGGGGTAATATGTATTTTACGTTGCTCGTCTATTTTACCGCTACGATGGCACAGGTAACTTACGTTATAAATTTTATCATCTTCGGCAAGTGGCATAGAGCCGGTAATAATATTGGCATTGTATTCTATTGCCATACGCGACATGGCGTTTTTAAATGTTTCGGTGTATTCCGCTAAATAGCGAATCGCTTCTGTTTGATTACTTTGATTCCCTAGCCCCATTAGTGGCGCATTAAAAAACTCAGGGAATAGTATAAAGTCACTTTTGTAGTCAGATACGGTATCTACAAAGTATTCAACCTGCTTTAGCATTTCTTCAACCGATTCAACACAGCGCATTTGCCATTGCACAGCACCTACACGCACGATTGATTTAGTTGACTCAAGTACCGTGTCGGTTGGCTCATACATGATGTTATTCCACTCAAGTAAAGTGGCGTAACCAACGGACTCTTGATCTTCCGGTAAATACTTTTTAAGTAAGCGTTTTACCTGAAAATCGTTAGATAACTGAAAGCTCAAAATAGGATCGTATAATTCTTTTTGATCTACTTTTGCAATGTATTCCATTGGCGTCATTTCACTGCTGTGATTGTAATAACGCGGAATACGCCCACCAGCTAAAATAGCGCGTAAGTTATATTGGCGGCACAATTCTTTACGGGCATCATAAAGGCGACGACCTAAACGCATGCCTCTGTGACTTTCGCTAATAGCAACATCTAAGCCGTATAGCGCATCGCCGTCGGTATCGCTAAATACACGGTCGTGACCGTCTGCAATATCTTCGTATGTATGCGGGTTTGAAAAACGCGTGTAATCAACTTGTACGCTCAGCGCTAAGCCCACCAGCACGCCGTCATCTACAATACCTATTTGCCCTTCTGGAAATTGGTCTATTAATCTAAAAATGGTATGACTTGGCCACGCACCGCCTAAGTCGGGATACGCTTGATCCATCAAGGTTTTAATTTGCGGATATTGCTCTCTGGTTAAGTTACAAATTTCAAGATGGGTTTTTTCTGCCGACATACACAACTCCTTTGGGCATAAGAAAATAAAAGCCGAATGTACGTTAAAGTACACTCAGCTTTGTATCATGTTTTTTACGTTACGCGTACTACTTTAAGCTACGATAAAAAAGTGTGGTTACTTTCTCTTTTGGTAACCAGCCTGCGTATTCAAGATTCAGCTCAGCCAATGGATCGGCTTTAAGTACTTGCTCTAAGCTTGCATTATTTTGCATTGCTTTTAGCATTACGTTTTTCGCGTTTTGAACTAGCTTACCATACGCTATCAGTCCTGAACGGTCACTTACCTTGCCGTGACCTGGTATTACTTTAGTGTTGCCGTCAATTTGATTAACTACATCGTTTACTGCCGCTAAAATACCATCAACGCTGCCGCCGCTATCTACATCAACAAACGGTAAGCTGCCAAAATTAAAGTAAATGTCGCCCATGTGCACTATGTTGTCGTTACTAAAAAAGATAACGGAGTCGCCATCGGTGTGTGCATGTTCGTAATGCACTACATGGGCGTGTTCGTTATTAAAATGTAGTTTTAAGTCGTGACCAAAACTAATGCGCGGTAAAAAGTCTGACCCCTCCCCGTGCTGCTCTTCTAAACGTTTGTGTACATTGTCGTGCGCTATAACATGCGCACCCGCTTTAGCAAAGTTCTCGTTGCCACCGGTATGATCGCCATGATGGTGAGTATTAATGACAAACTCTGCACTGCCTGGTTTTAAATCGCTAATGGTTTTTTTAATATCATCTGAGAGCTTGGCAAACTGATCATCAATAATATAAATGCCATCATCACCTACACTTGCTGCAATATTACCGCCTTGCCCAAATAGTACGTATACATGCTCACTTAGCTTTTGTGCTGTTACTGGGCCGTCATCTGCTTGCGCTGTAGTGCTTAGTAATAAACCTGTTATTAATGCGGGTAGTATTTTTTTCATTTTAGTTCTCTGTTGTTTTATTGATAATTATATAGAACGTGTTTAGCTATACTTTAGTTCATCGTGTCGGCTTTATTACTATTTGGTGTATTAATTCTTGAGGCAATAAAGGTGTATGCTTACCTTCAACGTAATCACTAAACCCCGCTCTGTAAAATTCAGAAAGAGGGTGCCCCGATTGCCCACCAGGAATAGCTAAAATTGCATGCTCTAAATGCCCAGGTTGAGCAATAAAACGCTGCGATGCGCCAAAACTACGCCCTTGTACGGCGGGCATATAACTATCTCCAAAACCCGCTGCTGTGGGCATATTTAATAACTTAGCAAGTAACGGCATTTGCTTTGCAAACGGATGCTCTATCACTAACTCATTTACCTTGCCCCACTGCCAGTTTTGTACATTATTACCAAACTGTTCTGTAAGCTTAGTAATAGTCTGGCTAAATGCTCCTTGTAGCTGCTCATCCCAGCTTTTAAATTGTGGGTTTATCCATGTGTTGGGTTTGTTGTTAATAAGCTGCCAAACAGCGGGCTCTAAATCTCGTTTTACGTATTTAAGTGTGCCTTGCTGTTTATTTAATTCGCCTTCCATATTGCTAAATAAAATATTAATCACTTCATCGCGGTAGCGCTTAACTAAGGTATACCCTATGGAGGCTAAACACGCACATTGCTGCCAGTTTTCAAGCGCTGTTATATATTGCTGATTTTTAGTTGTATCGGCTTTTAATTGCTTTAATAGCAGAGCATGCCAAGGCATTAAAAAGCGAGCTTGATTATCAAGTTGTAATGCGTAAAAGTCGCTCTCAGCAAATGTTTGTTTTTCAAATAATCTATCGCGAATTTGACTCGAACGTGCGCCGAGTGCATAGCCACCATTACCAAAACGCACGTCATCCTCAGCCGATACCACGCGAGAATTACCAGTCCATAATCGACCGCTTTGCGGGTTTTTAATAAAAGGGCGTTGTAATTCATTTTGCTGCCAAAGCGCTGAGTAGTCATCGGCATTTACGCCAAGCACACTTGGCGCTTTACGAGCAGGTATACCGCCCATGTTTTTCCACGCTGCGCTACCTTGCCTGTCTACCACCATTAGGTTTTGCACCGGAATGCCCACATCGCTTGCTACAGCAAGTGCATCATCTACCGTTTTGGCTTGCTCTAATTTTAATAACTGCATATTAACGGCATAAGGCTGATGGGCAGCCCAGCTCAACGCATAAGGTTTTTCGTTAATATATTTTACAGGTCCGTATTCACTGAGTATTAATGAATAGTTTTCAACCTCCCCATCGGGTAATGCAATCGATTCATCAACTTGCCATGTTTTACTATCATCGTTTAATGCAATCCAATCGGCAGTATCTAAATAACCGTTAGTAAATCCCCATGCAACATTGTTGTTAGTGCCAACAACAATGGCTGGTGCTCCGGGCAGCGATACTCCGGTTACCTGAGTCTGCTTACCACTGTGCATGTAATTTAATTGTGCCCTGTACCAAATTACAGGTACTGCCATCGATAAATGCATATCATCCGACACCATACCAGCACCTGTTTTAGTAAGCGCCCCTGTAACAGCCCAGTTGTTACTGCCGCGCTCTTGGTTAGCTTCAATACTTTTAACTATATGCTTTGTTTGAGTTGGAAAGGTAGGTATGCCGCCGTTATAAGGCGCTAATTTGCTGCCATCAAGCGCGGCTTGGTACTTACTCGGTTGCGTTAAAAAATCAACCATTTGCTTTGTGTACGCTTGCTCAATTTGAATAAGTGCTTGGTCGCGCTCAAATGTGGCGCTTTGTAAATCAAGGTACATGCTAAATATCACAAGTAGGCTGTCTTCACTTTGCCATGGCTTTTGCGCTGCACCTGTTAGTAAATATTCAAAGCTTGAATACCCTACTTGCGCTAAGCCTTCGTTTACACCTTGAGCGTAACTTTTAAGTAATTGCTTATCGGTCTCAGGCAGGGTTTGTAAAATAATTTGGCTGCGTTTACGTAATTGATGAAAACGCATTTTTTTATCGAGCCCCAACGCTGCTTGGCCAAATAATTCACTTAACTCACCTGCGGCATTACGCCTTAGTAAATCCATTTGAAAAAATCGGTCTTGCCCATGCGCATAACCTAAACCGTAGGCGGCGTCGTTTCGGCTATTGGCGTTTATTACTGCTTGCCCTAATGCATCGCGAGAAATTTTTACAGGCTCTGCTACCGCGTTACTGCGTCCGTTTCCATCCAGGGCGGGTAAACTTAAACTAAGTACCCCATAAACAACAGCGGTACTTGCCAGCCCTAATATCACAATTAATAACAACAAGCGTTTGATTACTTTAAACATCACCGTTTCCTTTGCACGTTTTGACCAAGCGTTAAGCACATATAATAACCACAGTTTTATTAAATAATAATGTTCTTGCTCGCAAAGGGTGAAATAAACATCAAAATCCACGATAATGTCAGCTCCACACATCGTGCAGAACTAGTTGAGATCAATATGACTGAAAAAACATTTATCAAAGGTAAAGACCGCGACCTAGAATCGTCAATCTCTACCATGCAAAACAAGCTTAAAGCCCTAAACATTAATGTTGAAGAAGCGCTTTGGCTTAACCCTGTAGCTAACTGTTATTCGGTTCATATAAAAGACAGCGACTGCGGTGTTATGTTTACCAATGGTAAAGGCGCAACCGACAAAGCATCTATTGCTTCAGCACTCGGTGAATACTTTGAACGTTTAAGCTGTAACTACTTTTTTGCAGACTTTTATCTAGGTGAAGAATTTGCTAATGGCGAGTTTACTCATTACCCAAGCGAAAAATGGTTTAAAGTTGAAGGCGATGAAGTGCCAGAGGGCATTATGGATGAAAGCTTATGGGATTACTTTGACCCAGAGCGCGAACTAAACGCATCACACCTTTTTGATTTTAACTCAGGCAATATCGATCGTGGTATTTGTACCCTGCCATACACACGCCAACGCGATAACCAAGACGTATACATTCCGGTAAACGTTATCGGTAATATTTTTGTATCTAACGGTATGAGCGCAGGTAACACCAAGTTTGAAGCTCGCGTACAAGGTTTATCAGAAGTATTTGAACGTGCTATTAAAAACCGTATCATCGCCGAAGGTATTTGTTTACCAATCGTGCCTGAAGATGTTGTTAAGCAATACCCTAAAATTCACGAAGCGTGTGAAGAACTTCGCAGCCATGGCTTTCATTTACGTATTGCCGATGCATCACTTGGGGGCAAATACCCTGTAATGAGCGTAACGCTTATTAACCCAACAGATGGCTCTGTATTTGCTTCTTTTGGTGCTCACCCATCATTTGAAGTTGCGCTTGAACGTACCGTGACTGAGTTACTACAAGGTCGTCGTCTTGATCAACTAGATGTATTCCAACCTGCTACCTTTGATAACGACGAAGTAGCAACACCAGAGAACATTGAACTGCACTTTATTGATTCAAGCGGTTTGATTTCGCATGATTTTTTCCGTGCAAAACCTGATTTTGAATTTGCACACTGGGACTTTAGCGGAACAACTGAAGAAGAATATAACTTCTGTACTGACCTAATTCACAGCATGGATCATGATATCTACATCATGGATTACACGCACCTAAACGTATACGCGTGTCGTATTTTAGTACCAGGCATGTCTGACATTTACCCTGTTGATGAGCTTATTTGGCGTAACAACAACGAAGGCGCTAAATTCCGCGAAACATTCCTATCGCTTGATCAGTACGATGCAGAGCAATGGATGGACATTTACGACAGCCTTGAAGAAGCAGGCCACAGCGATATTATCCGCGCCGCAGAATTTATTGGCCTTGCAACCGATGCCGACACACCATGGCACACACTGCGTATAGGTGAGCTTAAAGCGCACCTATGTTTAGCTGCAGGCAGCGAAGAAGCCATTGATTGGGTTGACTGGATACTTCATACAGGCCAAGTAAACGAAGAGGCAATGCGCCACTTCCGCTGTTTAAAAGCAGTTCTTGAAATTAAATACGATGACGAGCGCGAATACGCAGATTACCAAGATGCACTAGGCTTAATGTTTGGTGCTAATAATGTAGCGCTGGCTATAGAAATTGCCGAAGGTAAAAAGCAGTTTAACGGTTTAACTTTCCCTGGTTTATCGCTTGAAGGCTTTAAAAAGCATGCGGCGCTACTTGATGGTTACCACAAGCTACATGTAGCAAAGCAAAATCACTGGGCGCGTAAAGTTAGCGACTCGTAACTCGCTAAACTACTAATTATAAAAAATAAACGGCGCATTTGTTAATGCGCCGTTTTCATTTGTGTAATAAATTAGCTATAGTTAATTTGCCTAAATTAACGCCACGATGTAGCAAATGCCACCATCTACTAACAATAAAAAAACGAACGTTCATAACTTTAAGTTGACCTTTTGGTTATCGCTTACGCTAACTGTACTAGTTGGTATCGTTCTTGATCGTATTAACTACAATCGTGTTAAAGATGCTCATCGCCTACAAATTCTTTCTGAAGTAAGTACATATCGAGCTCAATTAGAATCTATTTTAGTTTCTAATATCCAACTGGTTCGAGGTTTAGGTGTTGCCGTAGCGGCGCAGCCTGATTTACAGCAAACACAGTTTGAACAAATTGCCCAACCACTATTTAAAACCTCAAATGAGCTTCGCAATATTGGTGGCGCTCCCGATATGGTAATTCGCATGACTTACCCCTTAAAAGGTAATGAAAAAGCACTCGGTTTAAACTTTTTAGAAGAAAAAAACCAACGCGCTGATGCTATTAGAGCTCGCGATACAAATACCATTGTAATGGCTGGCCCATTAAAATTAATCCAAGGTGACATAGCACTTATAGCCCGCGTTCCTGTTTACATACCGCCAGAAAATCGCTTTTGGGGATTACTTTCAGTTGTTCTCAACATTGAAAAAGTCTATGAAAATTCAGGTATTTATGAGCTAGAAAAAGAATACAACGTCGCTTTACAAGGCAGGCATGGACTTGGCAGCAAAGGGGAGTTTTTTTACGGTAATCAAAACATAATAGAGCAAGACCCACTTGAGTTTACGTTAAGCTTTCAAGGTGGCAATTGGCAACTTTACGTAGCACCTAAAATAGGTTGGAGCCCACCAAATTCAGCCGTGTGGCCACTTAGGCTATCAATTATAATTATTTGCGGGTTATTAATTTGGGCCTTTTTATTCTTTTTGAAAATGCTTAATCGTCAGCAACAAAATGAAAAAATGCTTGAGGCAATGAGTGATCTAGCCCAAATAGGCGCATGGTCATTTAATTTAGAAACGAAACAAGTGTATTGGTCTGATATGACCAAAAAACTATTTAAATACCCATTAAATAGCCAACCAGAATGGCCTAAAGATTTAAATTACTTTAAAAAAGGCACTAGCAGAGAAACAATTAAACCTTTAATTGAACGAGCTATAAAATATGGTGAAAGCTACGAAGTTGAATTAGAAGTAATGGATGAAGAAGGTGAATCTGTTTGGGTACTCGTACATGGTGAAGCAGAACGAAAAAATGGACGATGCACACGTATTTTTGGCTCATTACAGAATATTGATACCCGTAAAAAGATTGAATTAGAAAATAATAAAACAGCATTACACAACGAAATTTTAGCCTCCCTTACCGTTAATAAATTAATATTAACTGGGCAACTGAGCCAATCAAAAGATATTATTACTAAAGCAATCTGCCAAGCATTTGATATTAAACGTGCCAGTATTTGGTTTTTTAATGAAGACAAATCCCAACTAAGCCCTTTTGCCATACATAGTAAACATTCGTCTAGTGATAAAATTGACTCTATTTGGCTAAGAAAAAATCTTCCCGGCTTTTTTAATGCAATAGATCACCAGCCTGTATTTAATGTGCCTGACGCCCAAGAACACCCAATACTTGAGCCAATTAAAGAACAGTATTTAATGACTCTCGAGATTAAATCAATGCTGTGCGTAATAATCCCTGCAGGAAGTGGCGCTATAGGAGTCGTCTGCGCAGAGCAATGCCAATCAAAACGCTACTGGTCTAAAAACGAAGAAAGCTTTTTAATTGCCGTTGCAGCGTTAATAGGCAGCTTGCACTCAAGCCAACAGCGAATTGAAACCGAACAAAAACTAGTTTCAGCCAAAGAAACCGCCGAACAAGCTGTTGAAGCTAAAAGTGAATTTTTAGCGAGTATGAGCCACGAAATTCGCACCCCAATGAACGGTGTTTTAGGTATGCTTAACATAATTAAGCAAACTCAATTGGACCTGCAGCAAAAACATCATATTGAACTTGCTCAATCATCAGCTCAATCTTTGCTTAATATAATTAATGACATATTAGACTTTTCTAAAATTGAAGCCGGTAAGCTCGATATTGAAAACGTGCAATTTAATTTACCTCGGTTATTAGGCGAAGTGGTGGAATCCTTTGCTTTAAAGGTAGAACAAAACAATACAAAACTTATTCTAGATGCTACTCAAATAACGGTTAGCGAGATAATTAGTGACCCTAACCGCTTGCGCCAAATTTTAAATAACTTAATTGGCAACGCGGTTAAATTTACTATTGATGGCGAAGTAGTCATTACTGCCAGAATAGATGAAACAACGGATGGCTCGTTCCTACAGTGTTCGATTATTGATACTGGTATTGGTATTGACCCTAAAAAACAAGCGTCGTTATTTGACTCATTCACACAAGCCGATGCTTCAACAACACGCCAATTTGGGGGCACAGGGCTTGGCCTTGCCATAGTAAAACAATTGTGCGAACTGATGAACGGTGAAGTGAGTGTAAACAGTATGCAAGGTGAAGGAAGTACATTTTCTTTTACAGTACAAATACAACCGCGCTTAAGTAAAGAACAAGATTTACCGAGTCATTTAATTAAAAACAAACATATTTTAATTATTGATGAGTGCTCGTTAAATGCTAACACCGCTAATAAGCAGCTCACTGTTTGGGGTGCAAAAATTAATTGTATACATAACTATCTTGAGGTTGATGATTACTTAAGTAATATAACCACCCACCCTGGTGCTATTTTAGTTGATTACTACTTTTTTGAAAAGGCCCCACAAACGCATATCAACGCGCTCAAAAACTTTATAAATATGCATAGTTGCAAGTTAGTTATTATGGCGCCAATGAGTTATTCGTCTGAGGAGTCTAAAGTAGGTATGGAAGTCGACTGTATGATTTTCAAACCTCTCACACCGTCTGATTTGTTTGACTCACTTACAAACGATAAATACATTGAACAACAGCAGCAACAAGCACAGCTTCAAAACAAGCTAACTAAAGCGCCAGTACTGGATTCATCAGAACCACAACTATTGCTTGTTGAAGACAATAAAATAAACCAAGTGGTTGCCTCTGCGCTATTAAAGCAGGCGGGTGTTACTTTTGATATTGCCGAAAATGGACTTGAGGCAATTGTAAAGCTCAATGCAAAACAAGGTAAACCATATAAGCTAGTTTTAATGGATTGCCAAATGCCCGAAATGGATGGCTACCAAGCCACTAAAGCCATTAGAGAAGGTGATGCAGGTAAAGATAATGAAAATATTACTATTATTGCGCTAACAGCCAATGCCATGCAGGGCGATAAAGAAAAATGCCTAGCCGCAGGCATGAACGACTATTTAAGTAAGCCTCTCGATTTAGCTGCATTACAACCAAAGCTTCAACAATGGCTTGGCATTCAATAAAGGTGTAAGCTAATAAAATACGCTTACTAATTTGAGATTATTTATGCAGTTATCAACAAATCAACAACGTATTCTTGGTTGCCTATTAGAAAAACAAAGCACGACGCCAGAGCATTATCCGCTATCGTTAAACGCTCTCGTGAACGCATGTAACCAAAAGTCTAATCGCGATCCTGTGTTAAGTCTTACAGATGAAGACGTGCAAAACGCACTTGATGAACTAATAGACATGCGTTTGGTAACTATAGATGAAGGTCTTTCGGGTCGTGTAAATAAATACGATCACCGCTTTTGCAACACTGAATTTAGTAATCTGCAGTTTTCTGCTCAGCAGCGTGCCATTGTTTGTTTATTACTTTTGCGTGGTGCTCAAACCCCTGGTGAATTAAGAACCCGCAGTGCTAGGCTTGCTGATTTTAATAACGTAGATGAAGTAGAGGCAGCGCTCAATAAACTGATTGAAAGCGAGTACGTCACAAAGCTAGAACGAGAAGCAGGTAAACGTGACAGCCGATATATTCATTTATTTGGCGAACAACAAAATAATCCCGCCGATGCCTTTGTTGCTCTACCAAGCGAAGTAATTAAAGACAAAGAATTAAGCGATTTACTTGAAGAAGTAGAAAAATTAAAAGCAGAGCTTCGCCAAATAAAAGCTCATTTAAAACTTTAATTAACTAAAACTAAATCACATAATAAGTTTATTGCGTATCACATATTAAATTTTATAAGGAGCTGGC
Organism: Pseudoalteromonas sp. SR43-7; assembly: GCF_014163785.1. Taxonomy (NCBI): domain Bacteria; kingdom Pseudomonadati; phylum Pseudomonadota; class Gammaproteobacteria; order Alteromonadales; family Pseudoalteromonadaceae; genus Pseudoalteromonas; species Pseudoalteromonas sp. SR43-7. The sequence continues at coordinate 55,550 of NZ_JACJDY010000013.1, forward strand.
AATGCGCGCCGAAATTATGGCTGAAATGAAGGTTCAGCCAACGATTGATGTAAATGCTGAGATAACTCGCCGAGTTAATTTTATTAAAACACGTTTGGTAGCAGCTCATTCATGCTCGTTAGTACTGGGTATTAGCGGTGGTGTTGACTCATCAACCTGCGGCCGCTTATGTCAACTTGCTGTAAACGAGCTAAATAAAGAACACGATACTGACAAGTATCAGTTTATTGCAGTGCGCCTACCTTATGGTGTACAAGCTGACGAAGATGAAGCACAAATGGCGGTTGATTTTATTCAGCCAAGTAAACGTATGACCGTAAACGTACAACCTGCGGCTGATGCATTGCATGAGCAAGCGATAGCTGCTGTAGTTGGCTGTGGTGAAGCACTGCCTGAGCAAGCTCAAATAGATTTTATTAAAGGTAATGTTAAAGCGCGTCAACGTATGGTTGCTCAGTACGAAATTGCAGGTTTTTGCCAAGGCTTAGTAGTGGGTACCGATCATAGTGCTGAAAACATTACTGGTTTTTATACTAAATTTGGTGACGGCGCGTGCGATTTAGCCCCTCTGTTTGGTTTATCAAAACGCCAAGTTCGTGCACTTGCTACTGCGCTAGGTGCGCCAGCTTTATTGGTAGATAAAGCACCTACAGCTGATTTAGAAAGTGACCGCCCAGGTTTAACAGACGAAGAAGCACTTGGTTTGAGCTATGAGCAAATTGATGACTTTTTAGAAAGTAAACCTGTGTCTAATGATGTTGAACAAAAGCTTGTAAGTATTTACATGCGTACACAACATAAGCGCCAACCAATTCCGACAATTTACGATTAATGTTTTAGTAAATAAAATAAAGCAATTAATGCCTTTGAGGATTAATTGCTTTTTTGATCGACAGATTAAGAAGCTGCGTATATTTTAATAAATTAACGCTTTGAATTTTATAATACCAATTGCATTAAATTAGTGAGCTATTATAGCCCTATGAAATAGCGATAGAACGATGATATTTTTAATGATATTGGTATAACTACCCGCCAAAGAGAACACTGCCTTATATGACATCGCCCATTTTAATTACCGGCGCAGGCCAACGTATTGGTTTAGCACTCGCTCAGCATTATATAGCCCAAGGGCAGAGTATTATTATCACGTATCGTACTCGTCACGCCGCTGTTGATAAATTAGAGCAACAAGGCGCTGTATGTATTTATGCCGATTTTAGTACCGATGAAGGTATTAGTGCATTTATAAATACGCTTAAAGAGCATACAACATCGCTGCGCGCTGTTGTTCATAACGCATCAAGCTGGGACTGCGAAGCTAACAACCCTGACTTTGCAGCACTGTTTGATAATATGATGCGAATACATGCCAAAACACCGTATTTAATTAATTTAATGTGCGCAGAGCTGCTTTTAAACTATCAGCAAATTGAAAAAGTACCTGCCGATATAATACATCTTACTGATTATGTAGTTGAAACAGGCAGCCCTAAACACTTAGCTTATGCAGCAAGTAAAGCAGCACTCGACAACCTAACCAAATCGTTTAGCGCTAAATATGCGCCAAATATAAAAGTGAACTCGGTTGCTCCATCGCTCATTATTTTTAATGAACATGACGATGAGCAATATCGAGCTAAGACCCTTAAAAAATCATTAATGGGCATTGAGCCCGGATGCCAAGAAATTATCAATAGCATTGATTTACTATTACAAAGCCACTACATCACAGGGCGCTCTTTGCCTATTGATGGCGGTCGTCATTTAAAGTAAATATAAATAAACTGAGATATTTATGCACAATGAATTAAAAGAAAGTTATGAAAAAATCATCACCGCTGTAGGCGAGGATGCTAACCGCGAAGGCTTACTTGATACGCCAAAACGCGCTGCAAAAGCAATGGAATATTTAACGCAAGGGTATCGTCAAACGCTTGATGAAATAACTAATAAAGCAGTATTTACATCTGACGCTGACGACATGGTGTTAGTACAAGACATAGAGCTCTACTCTATGTGTGAGCATCATTTACTGCCTTTTATTGGCCGTTGCCATATTGCTTATATACCAAACGGTAAAGTATTAGGCTTGTCTAAATTTGCCCGTATTGTTGATATGTTTTCACGCCGTTTTCAAATTCAAGAACAGTTAACGCATCAAATCGCTAAAGCAGTTGAAGAAGTTACTGGCGCTAAGGGCGTAGGCGTTATTGTTGAGGCAAAACACATGTGTATGATGATGCGCGGTGTAGAAAAGCAAAATTCAAGCATGCGTACATCAGTAATGTTAGGTAACTTTAGAAGCGATCCTAAAACACGTAACGAATTTTTGCAGCTTATAAAAGGTTAACCCTATGGCTAATGCAATTATTAACGTTACTAATTTACGCCTGCGTACGTTTATTGGCTTTAACCCCGATGAGCGTGAAAAAAAGCAAGATGTAGTGATCAATCTAGAGATTCACTACCCTGCTGATGACGCGTGTAAAACGGATGAAGTTGACCAAGCACTTAATTATAAAGTGATCACCAAAGAAGTTATTAGCTTAGTAGAGCAAGGGCACTTTTTACTGCTCGAAAAATTAGTGGCTGAAATTCTTGCCGTTTGTCATGCACACCCAAGCGTTCATTACGCTAAAGCACGTGTTGATAAACCACATGCACTGCGTTTTGCCGACTCAGTGTCGTTAACGCTTGATTGGGCTAAATAAGGTCTTAAAAACTTATTTAAAAAAGCTTTTCGAATCCTACGGCAAGGGCGATAACCGCTAAATAGCGCGCGCCTTTGCCTAATGTTACTAACAGTAAAAAGGTACTAAATCGTACTTTAAATATACCTCCAATCACCGTTAATGGGTCCCCCACAACCGGTAACCAAGCAAATAACAAACTATACACTCCATATTTATTAAATTGCTTTTGTGCGCTATCAAGCCCTTTTTGCGATACAGGAAACCATTTTTTATCTTTAAAACGCAGTACCTGCGTGCCTAACCAGTAATTAACACAGCTCCCTAACACATTTCCAAGTGTTGCTACGCACCACATAAGCCATAAATTAACTTTATCTTGAGTAATCATTCCCACCATTATCACCTCAGAAGAGCTCGGCAGTAATGTCGCAGATATAAATGCGCTAATAAATAACGTGAGGTAAAGCATAATGCCCTTATGGCTAAACGTAAAAACCCAGCCTATAGCTGGGTTTATAATATAATGACTGAGGTTTTATTTTATCAAATTTAAACTAAACGGGTAATTAAACTCTTTACCTTCGTTAGCTTTAATACTTGCCATTACAACCATTACAAACCCAAAAATTGCCACTATAGGTAGTAATATTAAGCCTACTGCTACAAACATCAGTAAAAAACAAACTACATATGCAATTGCCATCGTTATTTGAAAGTTAAGCGCCTTTTTACCGTGCACGTCAACAATTGGCATTTCATCTCTTTTAATTAACCACACAATTAATGGCCCAATTATTGAGCCAAACGGCACAACAAACCCAGCAAGCGCACTTAAATGGCATAACATAGCCCACGTACGGTCATCTTTATTAACTGGTTCAACCTGTTGATTTTCTTCCATAACACTCTCCTTTTTGTTTTATGTATGTTGCCTCTTAACTAAACAAATGTCTACAAATCAACCAACGTATTTATGTTTAAAAATCACAGCGTGCAATCTTGTGATAAAAAAGTGATAAGTTTGTGAGAGTTTCTGGAGACGATTATTCAATACTTAACTCGAATCATCACTTACAGGAAATAATAATGAAAACTTCTACATTAACAATCGCAATTCTTTTAGCGGCAGCTAGCCAATCGACTATGGCCGCAGAATTAGACCTAAAAGTTACTAACCTAACCAAAGGTATTCACTTTACTCCACTGTTAATTACAGCACACAACAGCGAAGACACACTATTTGAAGTCGCAACAGAGGCATCTACAGCACTACAAACAATGGCTGAAGGCGGCAATATTGCAGAGCTAGTTGCACAAGCAACTGCAGCGGGCAGTGATATGGCTGCAAATCCAGCTGAAGGTTTACTTGCACCAGCCGCATCTACAACGGCAACACTGAGCACGACTGACGGTAATGAGTACCTATCTTTAACTGCAATGATGCTACCAACTAATGATGGCTTTGTAGGCTTAAACAGCTGGAAAATCCCAACAGAAGCGGGTACTTACACAATTAATTTAAATGCTTACGATGCAGGCACAGAACAAAACAATGAGCTTGTAGTTGAAGGCTCTGGCGCACCAGGTACTCCAGGTATTCCTGCAGCTCCAGGTGGCGACGCTGGCACTGGCGGTACAGGTGTATTAAGTGGTGATACAAATATTAGCATTCATATTCACCCGGGTAGCTTAGGTGATGACGATTTAGAAGCGGGTAATAGCGATTTAAGTAATACAGTACACAGATGGTTAAACCCAGTAGCACAATTAACCGTTACAGTTAAGTAGGAGCATGATTATGTCATCTGCTAACAACCTTAAAAAAAGTCTACTAGTGCTTGCACTTGCAACCACACTTGCAGCGTGTAGCGATAATGATAACGACCCAATTGTTGAAGAGCCGGTCGTTGTTGAGCCAATTGTTGTAGAGCCTGTGATCAGTGAGTTTACTATTACTTTTAGTAACTTAACTGCAGGACAGCCTTTATCACCACTCTCTGTCATTGCTTTTGAAGATGAAGCACCTTGGACATTCGGTACAACCGCTTCTGTTGGTTTAGAAATGCTTGCAGAAAGCGGCGCAAATGAAGAATACCTCAGCTACGAGAATGCACTTGCTGCAGTTTCAGCTGAAGGCGCTATTGGCCCTGGTGAAACCACCACAGTGATTATTACTGTTGAAGAGCAAGAAACGCTTAATTTGTCATTTGCTGCCATGCTTGGGAATACAAATGATGCTTTTACCGGTCTTAGTTCTTTAGATGTATCAACATTAGAAGTTGGCGGTTCGTTATCACGCACTACGACTGCTTATGATGCGGGTACGGAAGCAAATACAGAAACAGCTGAAACTGTGCCAGGTCCTGCCGCTAGCGGTGAAGGGTTTAACGAAATACGTGACGATACAGCAGATATAATAACGATGCATCCAGGCATTGTTTCAAATCAAGATGGATTATCTACATCAGCACTTGGTGTTGAACATAAGTTTGATAACCCAGTATCGAAAATAGTAATTACGCGCACGCAGTAACGTTCCAGCTTGTAATGGGGAAGTAAGGGAGCACGGATGCCCCCCTTTTTACGAGGTAATACATGCGTCACGAAAAAATATTAGTAGTAGAAGATGACAGAGAAATAGGTAAGTTAATTACCACGCAGCTAACGTCGCTTAACTTACATGTTGATCATGTTGTGAGCGCAGAACTTGCCTTAAAAAAAATAGCTAAGCATCCCTACGGACTTATTTTACTCGATATAAACTTACCCCAAATGGATGGCTTAAGCTTATGCCGAAAAATAAAAGAGCATTACCCTACTACCTCCGTAATTTTACTCACCGCGCTTAGTAGCGATATGGACAGAGTTATTGGCCTTGAAATGGGCGCCGATGATTATATTTGTAAACCCTTTTTTGCACGCGAATTACAAGCCAGAGTAAAAACCCAATTACGCCACAGAGCACAACTACTCGCTGGCCAGAACAACGACAACTCCCCCGTTGATAGCGAACAAACACTAAATGTAGGCTCACTCAACATAGAATTTAGTTCGCACCAAGTGTATTTAGGTAAACAAGCCCTTAACCTTACCGCCACCGAATTTGATTTACTCGTTTACTTTGCACGCCATCCTAATCATGTTTTTAGCCGCCAGCAGTTACTCGATAAGGTATGGGGTTACCAACACAGTGGTTACGAGCACACGGTTAATTCACATATAAACCGCTTACGTGCCAAGCTAGAAGAACACCAACAAGCGCCTATCATCGAAACAGTTTGGGGTGTTGGTTACAAACTAAACCCTAGCCAACTCAATTAAGACACCTATTATGAAATTATCTTTGTATCAAAAATTAGCTATATCGCTAGTCGTGATTTTTTGCTTTATTTGCGCCCTAGTTTACGGCTGGAGCAAGCAATTGGAACTCACTTCAAAACATCATGCTGAGCAAAATTTACATTTGGCGCTTGCCGAGCATTTAGTACAAGATAACCCGCTAATAAAAGAAGGGGTGTACGACTATAAAGCGCTTGAAAACCTCTTTCATACCTTAATGTTATTAGGTCCGGCGTTTGAATTTTATTTTGTAGACGAAACCGGAAAAATTCTTACTTACTCAGCAAAGCCGGGTAAAGTTAAACGCACGCATATTAGTTTAACGCCTTTAAAAAGGCTGATTAACGACCCAAGCGCTGCACCTATTTATGGTGATAATCCTCGTAATAAAGAGCAACAAAAAATATTTTCAGCCGCGCCAGTATTTAATCAAGATAAGTTACAAGGCTATTTATATGTAATTATTGGTGGTGAGGCTTACGATACCTCACTAAGCACTGTAAAAAATAATGATAAGTTATGGCTAGCCGCTTTATGGCTTGGCTCTGCACTCGCTTTTTTATTTATTGCGATGCTAATTTTGCTACGCTTTTTTACCAACCCAATTCAGCGCTTAGCCCGCGATGTTAGTAATATTGAAGCCGCTAACTACAGCCTTACCGACACCAAGCTAAGTAACTATTCAACGCAAAAAAGTAACGAAGTGCATAGTTTAGGGCGAAGTATTCAAGCCATGCTAACGCGTATTAATGAGCAGTTTAAAGCGCTTGAACAAGGCGATAAACAACGCAAAGAGTTACTAACTCACTTATCGCACGACCTACGTACCCCACTTGCTTCACTGCAGGGGTTTTTAGAAGTATTAAATCAGTCGGGTGAACAACTAAGTAAAAAAGAGCAGCAAGAATACTTGCAGGTATCGCTTAATAATTGTGGGCAATTAAAGCTACTCATAGAGCAAATATTTGAGCTTGCTCACTTAGAAAATGGCGAAATAAGTATAAATAAAGAAACCTTTAATTTAGGTGAGCTTATTTACGATTGCATGGCAAAATTTAGTTTAGCCGTTGATAAAAAAGGCATTAGTTTGTCGGTAGAACCTGAAATTTGTGATTTTCCTGTGGTTGCCGATATAGCTAAATTAGAGCGCGTGTTAAGTAACTTAATTGACAATGCAATTAGGCACACCCCTCGCGGTGGCAGCATTGCAGTACATGTAAAACGCAGTGACGATAATCAACTATTTGTGCATGTATCAGACACAGGCGTAGGTATAAAAGAAGATGAGCTGAATGCTATTTTTGACCCGCACTACCAAGCAAGTAATTCTAATAAAGAAGGGCGCCAGCAAGGTGGTTTAGGATTGGCCATTTGCAGAGGTTTATTAAAACTGATGGATAGTGAAATTTACGTACAAAGTGAAATTGGTAAAGGCACTATGTTTAGCTTTAATTTACCACAAAAAAAAGGTGCTTTCTTAAAAAGCACCTTATTGAGTTAAATCTATTTAAATATATAAATTAATTACTTTTTAATACCCGCTAAATCAAGCATAAATGCATAGTTTAGCGCGGTATCTTCTAAGCGTTTAAAGCGACCCGATGCGCCGCCGTGCCCTGCTTCCATATCTATTTTAAACAGTAACTTATTGTCATCAGTTTTATAGTCACGCAGCTTAGCAACCCATTTTGCAGGCTCAAAGTATTGAACTTGCGAATCGTGCAAGCCAGTCGTTACTAACATATTAGGATATGCTTGCTTAGATACTTGGTCGTATGGCGAGTAAGACAGCATGTAATCGTAATACGCTTTTTCGTTCGGATTACCCCATTCGCCGTATTCATTTGTTGTAAGCGGAATACTCGCATCAAGCATCGTGGTTACTACATCTACAAACGGTACCGCAGCAACCATGCCTTTATAAAGCTCAGGCGCTTGGTTTGCTACTGCGCCCATTAATAAGCCACCAGCACTGCCACCTAACGCAAATATTTCATCTTTTGCGCCATACTTTTGAGAAACCAATGCTTTAGTTACGTCAACAAAGTCATTAAACGTATTCTTTTTAGTGAGTAGCTTGCCGTCTTCGTACCAAGGACGACCTAGCATTTGCGAGCCACGTACATGGGCAATTGCAAATACAAAGCCACGGTCAAGTAAACTCAAACGCGTACTTGAGAAAGTAGGATCCATGGTTGCGCCATAAGAGCCGTAACCGTATTGCAGTAGCGGGTTAGTACCATCTTTTTTAAACGCGTCTTTACGGTAAACTAAGCTTACCGGTACTTTTATGCCATCACGTGCTGTTACAAAAATACGTTCTGAGGCGTAATTGTCAGCATCAAAATCACCTAATACTGCTTGCTGTTTAAGTAGTTTTTTATCGCCAGTCGCTAAATCTACATCGTACGATGAACCTGGAGTGGTCATGCTTGTGTAGTAAACACGTAACGTGCTGCTATCTATATCGTTATTGCCATAAGTACCAATTGTATAAGCGCTATCGTTAAAGCTCAGTGGTAACTCTTTACCTGTTTTTAAATGACGAGCAATCAACTTTGATTGGCCCATTTCACGCTCTTGGTAAACTAAGTAGTCATTAAATAAATCAATGCCTTCGAGCTTGATATCATCGCGCGCTGGGATCACACTTTGCCAATTTGCTTTGTCACCAGCTTTATCAATATCCACTTTCATCAGCTGAAAATTTACAGCATCTAAGTTAGTTACAATGTAGTAAGTATTTCCTAACTTCGAAATTTCATATTCAAGCCCTGCTTCGCGCTCAATTAAGCGTCTAGGCGTTGCTTTAGCATCATCAGCATTTAGTACCGATACGCCTGATGCTGCTGTGCTACTGTGCCAAATATAAATTTCTGACTCATCTTTGCTTTTACTCATCCCCATGTAGTAACTGGTATCAGTTTCTTCGTAAATTAGCTCATCATCAGCTTGTGGTGTACCTAACGTATGACGATACACTTGGTAACCTAGTAGAGTTTGTAAATCTTTTTTAATGTAGTAAACCGTTTTATTATCGTTTGCCCACACAATGCCACCGTTGGTGCCTTCAAGTGTGTCTTCGAGTAATTTACCGGTAGTTAAATCTTTTATTTTTACGCTATAAATACGACGGCTAACAGTATCTTCGCCATAAGCCATTAAATTGCCATTAGGGCTTACATCTAAACCACTTACTGCATAATAATCATGGCCTTTCGCAAGATCATTTACATCTAAAATAACTTGCTGATCCGTACCTGCAAAATCGCTGCTGCGTAAGTAAGTAGTGTACTCGTTATCGCCACGTGTTTGCGTTGAGTAAAAATAATCACCGTTTTTAACTGGGACTGAATCATCGTCTTTTTGGATACGCCCTTTTAGCTCTTCAAACAATTCACTTTGCAGCGTTTTAGTATGTGCAAGCATTGCATCTGTGTATGTATTTTCAGCTTCTAAATAGTTAATCACCTCTGGCGCTTTACGTTCGTCATCACGTAACCAATAGTAATTATCTACACGTGTGTCACCATGAATAGTCATCTCATGAGGCACTTTTTTAGCAACTGGGGCAATAGCTTGGGCTACTTGAACCGTTTTAACTTGTGTATTATTTTTTTTGGTTTCTTCAGGGGCTTGATTACAGCCACTTAAAATAGCTAGCGATAATGCAGCAAGTGCGAATGGAGTACGTTTCATCAGTCAAAGTCCTTGTTGGTTTTTATTTTTTTATTAAGTAATTAAATATACCTAAAAATAACCTGTGTTGTGATTTACTTTGTGAAGCTATGTAAAGTAAATCAACGTAATTCCTCTTTTCTTAATAAGCCTACATCAGGTACTCTGTAGATATATAAGTCATTTTCAAGCTCAACTGATTAAGGGTAGGAATGAATAACGAAGTAATAAATATTTTAACTATGGCTAAAGTAATTCAAACAGCTGTTGCCCCAGTATTCTTGATCACGGGTATTGCCGCTACTTTGGGTGTTTTATCTAATCGTTTGGCACGTATTACCGATAGGGCACGTCAGTTAGAACGCAGATTAAAAGTAAGTACTGACGAGGACTTTAATAAATCACTCGCTACAGAGCTGCGCGCCCTTTTAAAGCGTTCTCGATGTATACATATTGCTTTTAGTTTAAGTGTATTAAGCGCATTGCTTGTATGCGCTGTGGTTATGTTGTTATTTTTATCGCACATTCAATCTATAAACTTAGGCGTGACTATTGCTTGTTGTTTTGTAGCAGCAATGGCATTACTCATATGTGCATTTATGTCGTTACTTGGTGAGGTATTCTTAGCAACTAGAAGCATGCGTCGCGGGATGATATTTGCAGATATTGATATAAACGATTAAGTTTTAGTTAAATCTATCGTATTCACTTGAATAAATACGATGTTAGATACAAGATACCGAATTAAGAATTACAATTTTCAACAGGGGCAAACATGAAATTAAAAAAAGTATTAGCAACAATAGCACTGGCAACGTGTGCATTTAGCGTATCGGCAAATTCTGCATTTAAAGAGCCAAGTGACGCGATTGAATACCGCCAAGCAGCATTTTCAATGATCTCAGTACAAATTGGTGACATGGGCGCAATGCTAAAAGGTAAAGTACCTTTTGACGCAGAGCAATTTAAAAAGCGTGCTAACAACGCAGCTGCACTTTCAAAAATGCCATGGGAAGCGTTTTACGAAGGAACAGATAAAGGCGACACAGCTGCACTTGCTGCTGTTTGGTCTGAAAACGATACTTTTATGAAAAAAGCAACTGCATTCCAACAATACGCAGATGAGCTAGCAGTAGCGGCTCAATCAGGCGATAAGGCCGTAATTGGTAAAGCTTTTGGTGCATGGGCTAAAGGCTGTAAAGATTGCCATAAGCAATTTAAAGATTAATTATTGTTGTTTTAATACTTAATGTAGTAACAACAAATGATAAAAAGCACTGAATGGTTAATCATTCAGTGCTTTTTTGTACCCGGCATTTAAGCCCGTATGTTATTTATTGAGCTAAACCTTCTGCGGGCGACGTTTAAATACAGTCCTAATCCCACCCAAAATGCGTGTAAACACCTTACCAATATCACTTAATATAATGTACAAGCATGGCACTAATATAAGTGTTATTAATGTTGCAAACATCACTGCAAAACCAAGCGCTACCGCCATAGGTATTACAAACTTAGCCTGCAGGCTTGTTTCAAACATAATGGGCAATACTCCTGCAAATGTAGTAATTGAAGTAAGTAATATAGGTCTGAATCGAGCACAACCGGCATCTATTACAGCATTTTTAATACTAACACCTGTTTTACGGGCTTGATTCACATAATCGGTCATAACGAGTGAGTCGTTTATAACCACCCCTGCTGCTGCAATAATACCAAAGCCAGACATTAAAGTTATATCCAAACCAAACCAGTAATGCCCCCATATTGCTCCCGTTAAGCTAAATGGAATCACCGACATAACAATAAGTGGTTGCGCATAACTCTTAAGGGGTACGGCTAATAAAATATACACCAAAATCATACCGCCGAAGAAAAACATCTTCTGCTGATTAGCCTGATCTTGTTGCTCTTCAATGGCGCCACCTAGTTCTGACTTAACACTTGGATACTCTTCTTTAAGTTGTGGTAGTAGCTTTTCTTTAATTTGATCTACAACTTCGTTTGGCTCAATCACTTCTTCATCTATGTTTCCATAAACATACACAGTACGATAGCCCCCTTCCCGGCGGATATAACTAATGCCTGGTGTTTCAGTAAGTTCAACTACATCACCAAGCAGTACTTCACGGCCCTGCGGGGTAGTAACAACCGCATGCTTAAGTGACGAAAATGCCTCTCGAGTCAGTTTAGGGTAACGCACCATTACACGTACTTCCTCGCCTCGGCGAATAACACGTTGAGCCTCACCACCGTAAAAGCTTGCCCCAACTTGATTTGCAATAGAAGCTAAGTCTAAACCTAAGTCGTAAGCGACCGGTTTTAGGCTCATTTGCACTTCTTTACTTGCAGGATCTATTGTTGAGCTAATATCAAACAAACCTTCTTGCTGTTGCAGCAACTCTATAAAACGACGTCCTGCATTATTTAATGTATCAATATCAGAGCCATATAATAAATAACCAAATTCGCCGTCACTGCTCCCTCCATTTACATCATCATAAATGGTTAATGATTTAACACCGGCAATATCGGGCATCGCCTCGCGCCAACGTCGTGATAATTCAAACGCGTTATAAGGCCTTATACTTTCATCAACAAGGGGAACAAGCACTTGTGCTTCAGTTCGCCCTTGGTTAAATACTAAAATATCTCTTATGAGTTTTTGACCATATTTGCGTTCGGTATCTTCATCAATCGCAATCACCATCGCTTCTATTTCACGAATAGCATTTATTGTTTGTATGTCTGATACATTGTCATTCATTTCTAGATTTATTTGCGGGTAGTCATGCGGGATTTTTGGCATAAACCCGGTACGAACTTGATTTGATGAGATTAAAGCAAAGGTTACGATTAATAGAGCAATAAATGAAAATAGCACTGACCAACGCCATTCAACACAACGTATAACAAAGCGTTTATATGGGCCATTTACAAAACCAAAAAATCGCGTATTAAACCGATCTCGCCAGCCCCCCTCTTTTATTGGTGAAAAATGAGTGTGAGCAATATGGGCTGGTAGTATCAACTTTGATTCAATCAAACTAAATACCAAGCACAACATTACCACCACTGCTATACCATAAAAGAAGGCACTTTCTGGGCCTGTAGATAACGTAAACGGAGCAAATACTGCAATGGTAGTTAGTACACCAAAAGTTGCAGGGGTTGCTACGCGTTTTGCGCCATTAATCACATTAACAACACCACCGCCTTTTTTCTCTATTTCGGTGTAGGCACTTTCGCCTATGACAATGGCGTCGTCCACCACAATTCCTAGCACCATAATAAAGGCAAAAAGTGATAAAATATTAATGGTTACACCAAACAATGGCATCATCATCATTGCGCCCAAAAAGCACACTGGTAAACCAATCATTACCCATAATGCCAACTTAAAGCGTAAAAAGATTGATAGCATAATTGCAACCAAAACAGCACCCTGAATAAGGTTTGTAACCATCATGTCTAAGCGAGCATTTAAGTAGTACGTCATATCCATTAATGGCTCTAAGCGAACCCCCAGTGGTAGCTCTTTATTTTTTAATTCTATAAATGCTTTTACTGAATCAGCAACTGGGATAATACTTTGCTCTTCGGTCGCTTTCACCGATATATAAACCGCATTTTCACCATTGAATTTAAAGTAACGCTCACCTTCAGTGAACTGATCTTTAATCACGGCAATATCTTGCAGTAACACTTTAGCGCCATTAGCCCCTATTTTTACCGGTATTTGTCTAAATTCTTCACCTGAGTAAAACTGATTTTCGACGCGAACAGAAATAACACCTGCGTCTGTTTTTAGCTGCCCCGCCGAAAAGTTAGCTGAGTAACGACGCACTGCATTCATTACATCACTAAGGGTTAGGTTATATTGACGCAGCGTATCGGGTTCGATTTCAATTGCTATTTCATCAAGAGGAACATCGTTTACCACTAACGACACGTTAGATAGCTGTAGTAACTCATCTTCTATTTGGTTTGCTATAGGCTTAAGCTCAGTTAGCGGTAAGTCAGCAACGAGCGTCATACCTATAACATCTTGCCTAAACTCAACTTGACTTATGGTGACCGGTTCCATACCGGCAGGGAACGTTGCTATACCATCAACCCGTAATTTAACTTTATCGAGTATATCGGTCAGCTCTACATCAGTATTAATTTCAAGACTTGCTCTACCGCCATTTCTAAATGCCCTGTAAACACCTTTTTTAATTTCGGTCACATCTTTTAGCGACTCTTCAATTTTTATAAGTATGCTTTCTTCTATTTCTTGTGGTGAAGCGCCGGGGTAGTTAGCTTCAATATTAATGTAGTTAATTTCTACATTAGGGAACATTTGGCGTTGGATATTTAGAAAGCTAATAATTCCCATCACCACAATAAAAATCATCATTAGGTTGGCAGCAACGGAGTTATTAGCGAAGTAAGCAATAATACCGGTTTGTTTTTCAGCGTTAGGCGCTGTATTTGGTAGTTCAGTGTTACTCATAACTCAGCCTACCTTTATAATTTTTCAGTGGAAGCATTTTCAAGTGCCTCTGTATTTTTAGTACTTTGAAGGCCCGCAATTTTTACAGCCATGCCTTTTTGCGGATATTCTGGCAAAGTAATCACCAACTTATCATCTGCTTGCAAACCATCACTGATGTAAAAGTACTCACCCTCTTCACGAATAACTGTGACTTTGCGCGGCTCAAGTTGCTGCTCTTCATTAACGATCCATACGGTTTTGTTATTAACTAACTCTTGCGGTAAGCGGTAAATATTATTAAGCATTGCACCTGCAAAATTTACCTGTACGTAGCTACCAAACTTAATGGCTGGTTGTATATTCTTAAGACCGTATGGGTCTTCTATACGCACTACTAAACTGCTCATACGCGTAGCGTTATCAACAATCCCTAGGTCGCGGTCAATTACACCTTCACGGGTGAAGCTGTTTAGGCCTTTTTGAATAATCGTTGCGGTAATACCTTTAATACGCTCTGGCAAAAAAACGCTATCGAACCCTGCTATAGGAATAATCACTTCAGCGGTCTCAATATTATTGAGTTCAGCAACTTGCGAACCCATAGTGACAAATTGTCCAACACCTATATTTCGACTAATAACCAATGCGTCGTAAGGGGCTGTAACATCACAATTATCCAAATCACGTTGCGCGCGCTTTAATGCAGCTTGCGCCGACTTAACAGATGCTTGTGCACTGAGCACTTGAGGTTTACGTAAAAATAAATCTGTGCGCGCTTTACTTGGAAAGCGCTTGGCTTCGTCTTCGGCTACTTGAGCTTGAGCTTGTTCCTCTATTAAACCCGCTTGTGCGCGAGCAAGCTCGGCCTCTGCAACAAGTACTGCTGCTTCATAATTGTCTTTTTCGATAGTGAATAAGGTTTCACCGCGAGCAACTATGCCACCGGCTACAAAATTAGGATGCCAACTTAACACCTCGCCCGACACCTGCGCCGAGAGCAGTGTATTTTCAAGAGGCTTTACTTCACCGTAGCTATTAATAATAACTTGATGATCGTTTGCAATCACTGGCTCAACTTGCACTGTTGGACGAGTATCAATTACTTCTTTTTTTTCTGGATCTTTTGCAATGGCATTGATTCCCATAAAGCCAACAACACCAACAATGAGCGCTACAAATGGAAAAACCCATCTAAATGAATTTGTTTGCATATCCTATTATCCCCAAAATTCTATTAACGCCATAATACCAGAGCCATATGAAACATTAAGGTGACATTTGTAAGCAACTGTTGCAAATACATATAAACCGCTGCTATTTAGGGTTATAGAATATAACTTCACATGCAGCTCACCTCATTCGTTATATTTTGTTACAAACTTTTATTCATTAATATCAGTTTATTAGCGTTAAACACTTAAATTTCATCGCGAAGATGTGCGAAATTAAATTAATTTACGTACAGTCCAATTAAATTAACAAATATTAAAAGTCTCAAAATGAAATTAACGACCATCACCCTTGCGCTTAGCTTAGCGTTTGGCAGCCATGCATTTGCAGCCGATAAAAAAGACGAAAAAGAGTCAAAAACACTTAGCGAAATGATCAAAGGACAAACCGAATTTGCCGGTATATTTAGCCTTTATCAAGACGAAAAAACCGGTAAGCACCTTATGGTGATTAACGAATCCCAACTCAATACGCCGTTTGTGTATTTTGCGCACACTGTCGATGGCGTTACAGATGCAGGCCATTATCGTGGTTCGTACCGCGAAACTAAATTAATTGAATTTAGAAAATACTTTGACCGTATCGATATTATTAGCAAAACACCTCGCTACAAATTTGACGAAAGTAGTGCAATTTCAAAAGCAAGTGATGCCAATATTAGTGAAGCGGTACTTGCGAGCATTAAAATAGAAAAAGAAGAAGACGGTAAAATAGCATTTAATGTAAATAAGTTATTTTTAAGCGAAGCACTTCATAAAGTATCACCTACGCCAAATCCAGCAGATAAAAACGCTAAAAAACGCTTTAAAGTAGGTAAACTAGACGATAAAAAATCACGCATTATTAAACAGCGTCCATATCCTAATAACTTAGACGTGGTTGTTGATTACGTATTTACTAACCCAAGCCCAACGGTACGTGGCTCAAATGCAGTAAGCGACCCGCGTAGCGTATCGGTAAAAGTTCAGCACTCGTTTGTCGCTCTACCTAGCAATAACTACGCACCACGTATGGATGATGCGCGCATTGGTTATTTTACAAATCAATTTGATCAAATGACATCTACCAATTGGGCACCTTATCAAGATGTTATAAAACGCTGGGACTTACAAAAGAAAGACCCAAGTGCAGCGCTTTCAGAGCCAGTAAAACCAATTACTTGGTGGATAGAAAACACCACACCCATTGAATGGCGCGATACTATTCGTGACGCTGTTTTAACGTGGAATACCTCTTTTGAAAAAGCCGGCTTTAAAAATGCCTTAGAGGTAAAAGTACAACCAGACGATGCAGACTGGGATGCGGGCGATATCAATTACAACGTACTGCGTTGGACTTCGTCACCTAAGCCTCCATTTGGCGGATACGGGCCAGCACTTGCTAACCCATTAACAGGCGAAATACTGGGCTCAGACATTATGCTTGAGTTTGTATTTATGAAAAACCGCTGGATTTACGACACACTTTTCACGCAAGGGACAATGAGCCACGCTGAGCACCTAGACAGAGGCGAGCTAAATTGCTCTCTTGGGCATGAGATTCAACAAAATCTAATGCTTGCCAAAGGCCTTGCTAGCGGCGACAAAATTGAAGATAAGGAAATGCTTCGCCAAGGTCTAACGCAATTGGTACTTCACGAAGTTGGCCATACTTTAGGTCTTAACCATAATATGAAATCATCAATTTTGTGGGATGAAAAAGAAGTACACGATAAAAACAAAACCCAAGGCATAGTAACCGGTTCTGTTATGGATTATGCACCCGCTAACATTGCCCCAATTGGTGTGCAGCAAGGTGATATTTTTCAAACAAAACCTGGTCCTTACGATGATTGGGCAATTAACTATGGCTACAGCGTAGCGCTTGCAGATGAAGCTGCTGAGCAAGCTCGACTTGAAAAAATACTTGCTCGTTCAAGTGAACATGCCCTTGCCTTTGGTAACGATGCAGACGATATGCGCGCACCAGGTCGCCATATCGATCCACGTGTAATGATTGGTGATTTGTCGTCAAACCCTGCTGCCTATGGCGCAGATCGTATGGCACTAATTAATAAACTATTTACTGAGCTAAAAGATAAAGCAACGGTTAAAGGTGAGTCTTACCAACAGCTTGTTACCTCTGCTAATAGCTTATTTGGTCAGTACCGAGCTCAAGCAGGTGTGGTTTCTCGCCAGATTGGCGGCGTATACGTTGAGCGCGCTGTAGTGGGTGATACAAATGCAGATAAACCATTTACACCGGTATCGCTTGAGCGTCAAACACAAGCAATGGATATACTAGCCAAGTTTGTATTTGCACCAGATGTACTACAAAACATGCAACCTCTTTATAGCTACTTACAGCTGCAACGTCGTGGCTTTAATCACTATGGCAAAAATGAAGACCCTAAAGCACACCAAATGATTTTAGGGATGCAAAAGTCTGTACTTGCACAGCTATTACACCCAGCGGTATTACTGCGTATTTCTGATACTGCTTTGTACGGTAACGAATATAGCCTAACTCAGTTTATGGAAGATTTAACCGCCAGCATTTTCGTGAAAAGCAAAGACGCAAACTCTATTAGTCACAACTTACAAATTGAGTATGTTAACCAGTTAATTGCAATTGCAGGTCTTGGCAAAGCAAGTAAATACGATAACTTAGCTAAAACAGCAGCGTTATATCAGCTAACTCAAATAGCCGATATCAGTGTTGCTTGGGGTGCAGATACAGCAACTAAAGCGCATAAAAAATATATTGATCGTTTAATTGCAAAAGCGCTAGAAGCATAAAATACCTCTACTAATTGAGTAAACCAAGGCCACGATTTACGTGGCCTTTTTTATAACTTAATTCACAGTTCAAATATAAATATTGCCTTTTAAATACCTTACAGCATGCCCGGTCAAAGTGACGGTTGTATCATCCACTTTGCAAATTAAATGCCCGCCTCTGCTTGAAGCCTGATAAGCGCTTAACGTAGTTTTACCCAATTGCTGCGCCCAGTAAGGTGCCAAGCCAGTATGAATTGAGCCCGTTACATAATCTTCGTCGCCACCGCTTGCAGGCCAAAAATAACGAGATATAAAATCGTAATCATCACTAGGTGCTGTAGCCACTACATCAAGTGGATAAAGCGTTTTTAAAAGCTCGGAGTTAGTTTTTAATTCAAGTATTTGATCGGCATTTTCATAAATAGCAAAGTAAGCTTGGCGATTTTTAAGCACTTTACTCGGTTGTATAGACAAGCCATTAAGTAATTGCTGCGGCACATTTTGTACCTCAATCGGTGCTTGTTTAGGAAAGGTCATTGCAAAGCTGCCATCAACGTTTCTATTAACGATTAGCTCGCCCACCGCATCAGCAACAAAGCGAATTTTCGATATATTATGCTCTTCACATAAAACATAGGCAGCCGCGAGTGTGGCGTGACCACAAAAGTCGATTTCCATCAAAGGTGAAAACCAGCGAATAACAAAACTTCCATCGTCTTGAAGGCAGGTAAAAGCAGTTTCAGATACGTTATTCTCAGCGCCAATCTTTAGCATTAAATCGTCACTTAACCACGATTCTAGTGGGATCACTGCCGCATAGTTACCTTTAAATAACTCATCCGTAAACGCATCAATTTGATGAATAGCTAATTGCATTTTAATTCCCCAAACTATTTTATATACACGCTGAAGGTAAAATTTCTTTTGGTACTGTTGTTTTATTTTCGCCAACCGCTTGCATGCCAGTTACCGGCTCGTCAAACCCACATAACCACGCAATTGGGCTTGTAGGGCTTCCCGTTACAACAGCCGGTCTGAATGTTAAAACTGGATTTTTCAAAAGCTGTGAAGCTTTATTACCCAAGCTAATATGAATAGCACCATTATCAACTGTAATACCCGTTACCCGATTGCCAATCAAAAATTTACTTGCAGGCACACCTGCTTGTTCATTACTTGCTGGAAAACGCCTGTTTTCAAGATAATAAACCGTAACGTCTTCTCTAATGGCAGCAGCCATTGCAAGTGGGTCAACAAGTTCTGCTCGTTGTATATACTTACTGTACTGAGGTAGTGCAACCGCAGCTAAAATACCAATAATAGACACCACCACCATCAATTCTATTAACGTAAATCCTTTTGTCCTCATAGTACTTCTCCTAGCATAAATAGTGGTTGATAAGCCGCTTTCACAAATAAGCAAATAGACACAACAATGACCAAACCATAAACAATAACGAGCTTACTTATAAAGCTTTTAATATGTGTATTAAGTAACTTTAGCTGCTGCTTTAATAACGCTTTAAATTCTTCTTGGGTTTCTAAACCTAGCAGCTCGCATTGAGCTAAGTGCTGGGTTTGAGGTGTAGAGGCTTTAACACCCTTTTTATGATTACTTGGAAATAATAGCGTGGTAATTAAAGAGTTATGCTCATTAATTAATTGACGAGGAATAAGAAATTTAAATAAACCCGAAAAAGGCTTTAGCTCTGTGAGAGCACTTACATTTTTTAGCTTTAAAATAACGGTAAAAATAACACTCAGCAATAAAACGAGTAAAATAATTGGCACATACCAGTACGTAAAATAATCATCAAATACATGATTTAAAGAAATAGTATGCTTGCTATATATCTCTACAAAAGTAGGCACAACAAAAGACTGATACAACAAAGAGGATAAAACATAAATAACAAATACAATGGTTAAGTAACTAAGCCAGCCTTTGTGCTCAAACTTAAATTCGTTAACTAATTCCGGTAAACATTGATAATACGCAGCTTGCTTTTGCGATGTTGCTTCATCTTGAGATGCAATTTGCGTCACCAGATTATGCGCTAATTTACTATGCGACCCGCTATTGCCATACATATTTAAATGGGACTGTGTACTTAGCTCATCTTTTTGCTCTGTACTTAGTGTTTTAGAGCTATTAACACGGCAAATATAGCCAAACTGATTCCAATTCATACTTTATCCTTTTGTTAGATAAAGTAATTTGCCATAAATTAGGCTAAATAGGAACTTAAGTAGCTTGTTTTTAAGCCATTACAGGTCGCATTCTATAGTATTGCATACAACCAAATTGCACAGCATTGGTAAGCAATAGCATAATAAACATAAGTAAGTGCGCCGTGCTTGGAGCAACTGTCGTAAGCTCAACAACTAAGCCGCAAATACCAGCAATAAACTGCAAGCTAAAGTAGCGCGCGCTTAAATTGTTCACATTACCCGTACGCAATGTTTTATAAGTTTGCGGCATAACACGTACAGAACTCATCACAAGGCCAACATACGTTAAAGCGCTTAATACCGTTGCTGTATCAAGGCTTGAATTTAAAAGCAGTGAAAAAGGCAGTAACGAAAAACCTAGCATAGTAACTAGCTGTACACGTTCTCGTTTAGCTGCGTTGAAACGTGCAAAAAAATATAAAATAAGCCCGCTTAACGCACCGGTTACAATAAATGGTAACGCAATATAATAGCGCTCAAAGAAAATATTGTAGGTTATAAAATAAAGGCTTTGTGCTAATCCAAATGTCATCATTAATAGTGACAAACCAGAGACACTACGATTTTTTCGAATTTTGTTTAGTAATGGTAAAAAACTAAAAACCAAAATAAAAGAAGACAATATAGGCAAATAATGCGCCAAAGCAACCTCGCTCGTTACATAAATGTTAATTAAAAGCAGAAATAAAAACATTTAATAAACATCTGTTTTTAAAAGGCTTTTACTATGAGCGCGGCATTGTAGAGCCGCGTAAATTTAACTCAACTAAATAAGATATTCTTATTTTAGGTACTGGCAAGCTAGGTATACAAAAACCGTAGAATTAAGTTCACGGTTTACTTATTTAATAGGAAACCTACTCACAAGCTATCAAATGAAAATGATAGTTGTTATCATGCGCAAGTCATTAACTGCAATATATAAAACTATCTATGAGAAAAACTCTTTTTAAAATTCACAGTTGGATCGCTCTTATAGCTCTCATTCCCTTGATTGTTATTAGTATTACAGGGAGCGTATTAGTTTTTAAAAGTGAAATAGATGGCTTACTTATGCCAAGCAGTCACTATGTTATAAAAGCACTGCCAGAGCGCATGCCAATCGACAAATTAATCGCAAAAACAGAGCTTGCTTACCCTGAGTATGTAGTAGGTAGTTGGGAAATATTTAACGATGATACTGCTGATCGGGTTTACTTAGTTAAACGCGGGACAGAGCAATGGTATAAGTTTCATTTAAACCAGTATACGGGTGACATTTTGTCAGAGCCTGTTGGTACCAGCCATTATTTTACTGATTGGTTTTTAGAACTGCATTACACCTTTTTACTTAACGACTTTAAAAACCTGCCAGGGCAAACAGGCACAGTACTAGGCTTCTTTTTTGCTCTGTTTTTATTGGTATTAGGTATTACAGGACTTATTATTTATCGTAAATTTTGGCAGCGCCTATTTAGTGTGCGCTGGCGTGCAACACTGCAAATTGTACTTAGCGACATTCATAAAATGACGGGGGTGATAGGGTCGCCCATCATTATTATTTTAGCTATTACAGGTGGCTACTTTAACTGGGCGGTGTGGTATCACGAAGTTATTGAACACGCTGAGGAAGAGCACTTTGTACTAACCAAAAACTTGCACAATAGCGATATTTCGTTTCAACACATACTCGATGACAGTAAAAAGCAAATACCCACTTTTAATGGTACGTTTTTAGTTATGCCACTCGAGCCTGACGAAAATATCACCTTATTCGGCGAAGTCGATACCGCCAACCCACTTGCGAGCGAATATGCCAATACGGTTAGCTACGATAAGCAAACAGGCGAACATTTAACTAACTGGGATATTCGCGAAGTAGGCGTTGGCTGGCAAGTAATTGATAGCTTTAGAAAACTTCATTTTGGCTACTTTGCAGGGCTAATAAGTAAAATACTGTGGTGCGTAATTGGTTTGAGCCCAGTGTGGCTAGCAGGTACTGGTTTTTACTTGTGGTTTACCCGCCGTAAACGTAAAAAACAATCACAAAAAAATCGCTCAAGTAAACGCAGTACAGCAAGTGCTTGATTAAAAACCCACCACATTGTAATGTAAAATTTAACAATGGAGTGGGTTTATGATGTTTTATAAAATAGCAGCCTGTATTACTTTTTTATATTTAGTTGGATGTAACACAACCAAGGTTCACCAAGTAGAACAACAAATAGAGCTTGAACAACTATTAAACCATTCTTTGTTTAATAAACTCGACACTCCTTCTGAGTACAGTATTTTCGAGCTGCCAAATGTTGAAAAAGAACAATTTTTAGCCTATGCCGAAAAACAAAAACAGTCTGAAATCCGTCATGACCGCATTATTTACAACTACCTCGAAAGCAACTTAGCTAACTTTAAATACCACGGCGATACACTTACTTCAGCCCAAGCCTTAAAACTTTCGCAAGGCAACTGCATTAGCTTAGCTGTTTTAACACAAAGCTATGCACAAGCTCTCGGATTAGAAACGAGCTTTCAAGAAGTAACAAGTCAGCCTGTATACGCAAAAGAAAATAATGTTGTTTATGTAGCAAGCCACTTTAGAACAAGAGTATACGCCCCAAAAGTAGATAAAAAGGATGATAATATTGTTGAATTTTTCAGAGCGGGCACCTTAATCGACTACTTTCCTACCCGTCGCAGCTTTTATTCAAGCAGTGCAGATTATAACGATTTAGTTTCTAAGTTTTACAGTAATTTAGCTGCAACAGCGCTAGCAGACAAACAGCTGGATATTGCTTACTCACTTATTCTACAAGCAAACAAATACACTCCCAATGATCCTGAATTATTTAATATAGCGGGCATTTTGCATCGTCGGGCTGGTGATTTACAAAGCGCTAAAAACATCTATCAAACAGCACTTAGTAATAATGAAATAAGCATTAATTTAATCAGAAACTATCAGCTTTTAGCTAAAAAATTAGGCGACAAAGAGCTTGTTAAAGAGCTCACTTCACAATTAGTTAATAAAGAAAAAGACCCATACGAATTACTAGTAATCGCTAAAAACGACTTACAAGCTGGCCACGCTCATCAGGCTAAAGCACACCTTGAGCAAGCTATTACTAAAGCGCCTTACATTGCTGAGTTATACTTGGAACTCGCAAAAGTTCGCTATCAACAAGGTAATATTAAACAAACACAAACCTTACTTGAGAAAGCTATCGAACTAGAACGTGATAACCAAAAAATCGATGTATATCAAGCTAAGTTACTATCCTTGCAGATGGATAAGTAACTTAGACAATTGATATTTATAGCGAATAATAAAAGCTCAGCCACGCTCGCATTTCATCTTCAAAACTATCGCCTTCTACTCGCGACAGTCCCATATTAAATATTAAGTCATTTATACCAGCAGGCCCCATTCCAAAACTAAAATCACCTTGGTGTTTTATCCCGTAACTTTGTGCATATACGGTGCCGTCGAGTTGATGCTGCTTGTAATAAAGCCACGGCATGCCTTCTTTAAAGCTAAAGCCGCCACCGTAACTTTGATAGCGCTTTGCAGCTGCGCTATAAAAAGGCAGCTCAGATGAAAGTACATATTCACTATTTTGCTGCTGATTAATAAGATTTGAGCTAAAGCCACCTAATGCAAGGCTGCTGTCATCACGTTGTTTTTGAGAAAAATTTGCATAAAGAGGAATACCAAACGCTTTACCAAAAATTTTGGCGGCTAAATCGTAACCTTGCCAATTATTATTTTTGGTGCTGCCATCGTACCAACTCGCATAAAGGCTTTGGCCTATTACAAAGTCTTGACGATCATATTGCCAATTTTGGGCAACGCCTAAACGCGTCCAATTTCTATGGCTTTGTTTATAATCAGTGTAATTGTAGGCAAGCTCTGGCGTTAAACTTAGCTGCCCAAATTTAACAGGGTAACTTATTGCAGCAAAAACACCACGGGCATCCATATCTGCATTTAGGCTTTGTTGATACTGCCGCGATGTATTTAAATTATAGTCAAACAGTGCAAGTTTCAGTTTTACATCAAGCGCATTATATTTTGCCTGCACATAACCACCGTGCAGTGCTCCATCGTGTAAATCAGTGCTATATCCCGCTTGCAAGTCGAGCTGTTTTAATAAATCGCTACTTTTAATGCTTAAATCTAACAAACTGGTAGAAGCCGAATAATACTGCGTCCCTAGTGCAAAAGTAGCGTGCTGGTCGAGCACGTTGTAATTTGTTTGCTGCGTTGTTTGGTGCGTATATATTTTAGCTTTTGGAAGCGTATGTTCGTTTACAATGAGCAGCGGTGCTTTTTTGTTAGCTGCAAACTCAGTAACTACAGTGCTGTTTATAGCTTTTGGCAATGTTTTTACATTTGGCCCATCTGCGGTTATCGAAAAATAGAGTAACGAGCCATCGGCCATTTCAATCGGGTGGGCAACTGCCTCTTGCCCCTGAGTTAACTTGGTGAGTGTTTTACTCTCTATGTTGTAGTTATAAATATCAGTAGCGCTATTTAAGCCTGCAACAAAGTAAAGTGACTCACCATTATGGCTAAAGCTAGGCTGACTTAAATATTGATACCCTTTTGGCATAGGTACTGATAGCTGTTGATTGCCGCTTACACCTTGTATATACAACTGCCAATTTTCATTTAATGACGTTGATAAATAAGCTAATTTAGTTTCATCAGGACTGAGTATTGGGTAATCGTAAGTTGTCTCAAGGCTTTTTGTAAATAATGGAGTGATGGTTTGAGTATTGAGATCAACCTTTACTAATTCAGAGTAGCCATCTCTTATTTGCTCGCCATACAAGGTTTCACCGTTACTGGTTACGCTAAATCGTCGTATACCAGCAAGTTCGGTAAGCTGTGTAATATTTCCAGTGTCAGTGTTATAGCTAAATATGTCAGACACTTTGTTATAAATACCCGACTCTTCATTGCTGTACGCATTAAAATACAACGTTGTGTTATTTACCCATTGCGGGTTTGCGATACCGGCTCGATTAATTTGATTAAGCACTTGTTTTTGTTCGCGCTTAAACACACTTGGCGCTGTATCGGGGATGTCCTGTGCATCGTTTTTGAGTAGCTCTTTTTGCGCTTTAGTAAACTCCTCTTGCGCCTTTATGTTGTCGTCCGTGCTATAAATTACAAGCTTGGTATTACTCTCTTTATCTCGCTCAACAATCGCAATCTTACTACCATCTTTTGAAAGTGCAGGGTTACTTGCATATAAGTTAAGTTCAAGCCAAAGTTCACTATTAAGTAACACCTCCCCTTGCTCTATTTGCATTGCTTTATAGGTATATTCAGCTATAAATCGGCGATATAGCTTGGCTGCACTTTGCCCAAACACACCGCTAAATGCCTCATCAAAATCACGCGTTTTTACGCCTTGCATTCGCGTCCAAACACTATCGAGTGTTTGCTCTGAATAGTTTTTCTCTAACCAATTTAAAAAGCGACTACCCATTAAATATGCCATTGAGCCGCCCATAAAGCCCTGCTCGCCATTTAATTGCCCATAGGTTGGCAAAGCACCTTGCTGAGCAAATTCTCGCAGTATTGACTCTGAGTAGTTATCAAATAAACGCCCACGACCCGTCATTTTAGACTCAATCAATGTGGCATAACCTTCAGCTACCCAGCGCGGTGTATCACTGTAAGTTAAGTCGTATAAATCCCATACGCCACGTACTTTTTGCTGCCAGTGATTGCGTGTAGGCTGTGCTAAGTGTACTAAGTGAATATATTCATGCAGTACAAGTAACTGCTGCCAGCCAGCGCTGTTTGATATAACGGTGTCGGATTGTGGTGGGGTTGTAAAAAGCGCCATTACAGGATTATTTGAGGTAGGTAGCGCAAAGCCATTTGCCGCATTTAGGGGATCAAACACCACTACATCAACTGTTTTATCAAGTGCTCGGTTTTGCTGCTCAAGCACTTTGGTGCGTACTATTTCAAGCTCTGCTGCAGTTGATTTAGCAAAATCAGCATGCTCAACACTGTAGTGAATGTTGAAATGTTCGGTATGAATAGTCTGCCAATCGGCTGCAAAGCTCGGTGCTGCTAGTAATAAAGCTGATGCGATAAGTGTTTTTTTCATGAGCGTCCCTAAAAGAATTCCTTAATACCATCTAGGGTATTATTAAATATCTTTCATGGGCAGTAAGAAAGTGTAATAAAACATGTGAAAATGGGTATTTACACACGTTTTATTAGGGTATTTTACATCCAGCTGCGAGTATCTGACTCAATCTGTTTGATTGTAAAATCAATAATAAAGTCAGCATCTTGCTGCTTTATGTAGGGCATAAATGCAAAGCCTGAAGCAAGTTGTATATACAGGCTTTTTAAGCCTGACTTTCTCATTAGGTATGTACTTATACTGCGCGCACTTTGCGCTTTATAAAGCTCAAAAACACGGTAATGAACGCCAATCATACCTTTGCGTACAACCATGTAGAATCGGCCATTATCCTCATGCATGTAATAACCATAACGCTGATACGACAAAGTCACCAAGCCAGAAAACACCACCAAAACACCAAGGCTTATCAGAGTATTAATATCAGCAATAAAACAAAAGCCAAACACTAATACACTGGGTAACAGTGAATAAAAGCCTAAATTTTTATACAAAAGCGCGCGTTCTGCGCGCTTAAAAGCGAGTTTTTTACTATTAAACCACGGGTAAATCCATTGGCATACACTATCAACTTGTTCGCTATTTAATACAGGTAATACTAACGTTTGTTTATTTTTTTTAGCCGCCACACCGGCTGCTATTCCGCCGCTACTTGCTTGTAAACACTCAACGGTAAATCGCTTTAGTAATCGCCCCATTAAGTTTTGCTTTATAACAATAGATTGTACTTTATCCATACTCATAGAAAGCTGATGGCGCTCTAACAAGCCAGCAATACGTTTAAACTTTTGACCTTTAAAATAAAGCTCAAAGTTATAAAAGCGAATAAGCGACATAGTCACCGATAGCATTACAGCCACCACAACTAACAAAACAATTAAGGTGATCATCGCAAAGGTAGCAGCACTTGCCAGCATACCAAGCTCTTGTTGATAAAAGCCTTCTACTTTCGCAATAATTTGCTTCTCTAAAAAATCAACAATTAGGTTTATAAAAGGGGCCAAAGCAGCCATTGCAAAAATGGCCATATTCGACATCAAACCAAATTTGGCTATTTCTTTATTCCTAATGCTTAGGCTGTTTTCGATAGTGTCTGTTTCGCTTTGTTCAGTATTTGGCGCTTCTTGCTGTTGCTGCGCTTTAAAATCAAATATTTGTTTACGCATTTGCTGTGCATAATCTTTAGTGACACCAGGTAAAACAACTTCTTGCGACACACTGCCAGCGGCATCAAAAATACAATTAACTAAGTTTACGGGGGTAAAATAAAACGGCTCGGCAATATTAACGTTTTGCACACGGCCAAATTTAAGCGTAAGTCGCTCTTTTTTAAATACACCTTTGTTAAGCAATATTTCGTTGACGCTACTAATACTAAACTTAAAATTTAAATAATATAAAAATGAGTAAACAAGTAGCAAAATTAGTGCAATACCGCCTGCAACCTGCGCCCAAAACAATTTATTTTCTACTTGAGTAACAAACACGACAAGCATAGGTAGTAAGTTTAAAAGGCCATCTTTTACAAAGCGCACACTAAAGTGCACAACAAAGTATAAAAGTGCCCAGGGCGATACTTTTTGCCAGTAAATAGGGCTGGCTTTATCTTCGATAGTTGTATTACTCATCGACTAAAGCTGCCTGAGTAGTTGCGTCGTCTTGGCGGTAGTTTTGTACAAATTGGCGCATATTTTTACAATCATCATGGGTTAGCCCACTAATTTGTAAATCGGCACTTACACCACCAGCGCTAAATAATTTAATGCTTGCAAGGCTAAGTTTTCGCTCTATTGGCCCTTGGTGTATTTCCATATGCTGTACGCGCGCTAAAGGTAATACCGTCACTTGTTGCCAAATAACGCCTTTTTTAAAAGCAATGTCATGATCTCGCACTGCAAAGCCTCGCAACCTCACACTTATTATGTTGTACGCCATAGATGCGGCCACCAAAATTGGCATACCAATTAGCAAATACGTTTGTGCATTATTAGCAAAGGCTTCATTAAAATAACAAACAGCAATAAGCGCTCCAATTAGCGGTATATAAAACAGAAGCGAGCTAAGTTGTGTATGTAATAAGGCTTTATCAGCCAATGGCTTAAAGCTAATATCACTATGCTTTGGTAAATCCATTATTTGTTGATTGTTAAACACTATTTGTCCCTATTTCTGCTTTTAATTATGACTAGCTTACCAACTAATGGTGGTTATTAAGGCGTGGCTTTGTTTTGGCTCAAGCGTTACTTTATCTGTCAGTACATTAGCGGCCTCTAGGCAGAGCATTGTTTTATATTCATCGTCAGCAAAGTTAGATAAGCGTTTTGATTTTTCTATCCACGGGTTCCAAAGCACACACGAACTTGAGTTTTCGCGGCTCACATTAATAACACCTTCTGGCGTGTTAATGGTTTGCATTGTACTTGCTTGTGTATAAACCATGTCGGTTTCGCGATTAAAGCTTACAACATCATTTTGTACAAATGGCCCTTCACTAAACTCAATATATTGCGCGCCTTGCAAACCATCAACATGGGTATTTGTAATATCTGAGGTTGGAAAATAGGTATGCAGTGCTTGAGTAAAGCTAAATGGCACACTTCCTAAGTTAGTGGTCGTTAAGCGAACCTGTAATTTATAACTTAATACAAACTCAACTTTTAATGCGCACTGATGCGGCCAATACGTTGTATTAACAAGTTTCATGGGGAGCTTTAAACTAACTGTAATTTGCTCATCAGATTCGTGTACTTCATCGGCTTGCCATACGCTTGTGCGCGCAAAACCGTGGGCAGGCCACCCATCATTAGCGTGTGTACCAAACCACGGCCAACAAATAGGAATACCGCCTCGAATACTCGCCCCTTCTTGATAGGTTTCCTCTTGTGAAACCCAAATAAGTGGCTTGTTATTTTTAGGGGTAAACTCGGTAATTTGCCCACCTTGCAAAAATATTTTTGCGTCGCACTTTTCACTAGCTACTTTAATAAACTCAAGTCCGGATTCGCTTTGCTCAATGCTAACTGATGGCGATAATTTCATACCTTCCCCTATAATACTGATACTAAAGATTTTTAATGTTTACATCTAAACAATAATGCATGCTTAAAGTATACGCTATTGATATTAAATATTGATTGCTGAATTTGTTCATTGCCGATTAATACATATACAGTAAACTCACAAACAATTACTTTGTACTAACAGCTGTAAATGAATAATACTAAAGTCTATACAATAAGACTTGCCAATTATTCACAACATACGTACTGTGCGCAACTTAATGCACACAAGGTGCTAAGAAAATTTACCAATATTTAAACAATATAATTTTACATTAGTTACTGCTCTAACTATTAAAAACCAATAAAAGCGGGCTAAAGTACAATATATTATTTGAATTCAATTTATTTGATGTGTAACATTTCGCGATTACGGCAAACTACCGCCCCATCGACGAGATAAGCAAATGCAAAAATATGACGAGTTATTGGTTTCTTTACGTAAAGTTATCCGCGCGATTGACTTACATTCTAAGCAGCTAAATAAAACTTCGGGTTTAACTGGCCCACAATTGCTTATAATGCAAGAAGTGCAAAAAACCGATGGAATAACGGCGAGCCGTATTGCTCAAAATGTAAATTTAAGCCCAGCAACGGTCACCAATATTCTCGACAGAATAGAAAGCAGAAACTTAGTAACACGCGTACGCAGTCAAATGGATAAACGCAGAGTGAGCTTATACCTCACCGATAAAGGAAAAGAGTTACTTGATAAAGCACCTCAGCCATTGCAAGAACACTTTATTGAAAAGTTTTCTGCACTTGCTGAATGGGAACAGAGCCTTTTACTCTCATCAATGCAGCGTGTAGCCGCAATGATGGATGCAGATAAATTAGATGCATCGCCCCTTCTAGAAGTTGGTGCGCTTACTCAAGCTCCTAAAGAATAAATAATAAAAAAAATACATAGTTTTTGTACTTACCCTAAACGTAAGGCGTTTTTTTACGTCTTGAATTTTTTATTTTTTAATCAAAATCTGAGCGGCAATTATGACTAAACTCTCAAAATTAACACTAGCACTAGTTCTAGGTGGTGTTACAAGTACTTCTTATGCGTCTGATGATCTAGACACGTTACAAAGCCAACTTAAGCAGTTAAAGCAACAAATGCAACTGCTTGAAAATAAGTTAGCTGATGAAAAAACAAAACAGCAAAAAATTAATGAGCAACACAAGCAAGAAGTTGCAAAAATTAGTAAAAAAGCTGATAACAAAGAAGTTGTTGTTGCTGCCGCTGAATCTGAGAAAAAAGACGAAGGCGTTAAAATTGGTGGCGCAGTGCGTTTTAATTACAGCACTAATTCATACGATGAAGACACTCAAGATCGTAGCGGCGACTTAGACTTTGAAGTATTTCGCATTAACTTATCTGGCGAAATAAACGATATTTCTGTTAATGGTGATTTTCGCTTTTACGATTACATGACCATTGTTAAGTATGCATACTTAGGTTACGAATTTACTGATGGCTGGGAAGCACAAGCAGGTATTGCACCTGTCCCTTTTGGTAATGGCCCATACAACTCACACAGCTACTTTTTTAGCACTAACTACTATGTTGGCCTAGAAGACGACTTTGATTTGGGTGTAACAGTAAACCGTAAACTAAAAGACAACTGGAAACTAGACCTAGGCTTTTTCAAAAATGATGAAGTGGGTGGCGTTGATGGCAGCTCTGAAGTTAACGAGCGTTACTCTTTTGATATAGTTGGTAGCCGTGCAACAACCGAAGGCACATACGATGCACCTGGCTCTCGCCTTGGTGAATACAACACATTTGCAGCTCGTACAGTGTACCAAATTGAGCATGGCGAAAACGCTAAAACCGATGTGGGTGTATCACTATTAAGCGGTGGCTTACATGATGGTAACGACCGTGCAGGTAACTACGGCGCATGGGCGTTCCACGTAAACAGCCAAATTAATAACTGGAATATTCAATTTCAGCACGGTGAGTACGACTACGATCTAGACGACAACAGCAACCGCTTTGTTGTAGGTGCGTTTGACTACTACGATACCGTATCAAGCGAAGCTACCATGACTAACTTTAACGTAGCTTACGACCTATCGGTTGATTTAGGCCCTATAACAGGCGTGCAGTTCTACAACGATTACGGCATCATTTACGACAAATCTGACGACAGTGCAGATACATGGATGAACGTAACAGGTATGAGCGTATCAGCAGGCCCGTTATTTACCTACTTTGACTTTATTCAAGCACGTAACCAGCCATTTATTGGCGGAACAATTATTGGTGATGGCGATACAGAGCGTCGCTTTAACATCAACGTAGGTTACTACTTCTAGATAAGTAAAACCTATTTTATAAATTTAAAAGGGCAAACTTAGTTTGCCCTTTTTTATGTTTTTACACTTCGATTTTATAACTATTTGGCCTACAATCGAAAGTATCAGCCATTACTAAAAAGAGCCTAAGTGAATATAAAAGCAGTGTTTATTTGTTATAAAAACTTATGGTTTAAAGCACTTGGCTTAATACTTGTAGCCTTGGGTATTATTGGCATTGTGCTGCCGGTCATGCCTACCACTATATTTTTTATTTTAGCGCTCACCTGCTTTACTCGCTCATCACCCGCGCTTGAACAATGGCTGTTAAACCACCCTCGTTACGGTGTAACTTTGCAGCAATGGCAAGCCCATAAAGTAGTGCCTGTAAAAGCCAAATGCTACGCCGCCATTGGCATGTTAATTGGATTTACATTTTTACTGTATTCAGCCGCCCCTATTTGGGTTATTTATCTCGTTGCAGTAATAGAAGTATTGGTAATGATTTACCTTATTTTAAGACCTTCCAGCCCTCCTAAGCGTTAAATATTCATTTTTTACCTGCTTACCGCCTTTGCTTTAAAGTTTTTATGTAAAGATAAGTAAGTAAATTTGTAATAGCTAATGCAAATCATTATCATGCTGTAAATTTAATTTATTTACTGTTTTTATGTCGTTTATTAACAAGCGGGCTTTGTATAGCACAAGCCGTGCTCTACATATTTATATTTCTACAGCTTTGTTTTTTTTGCTTATCTTATTTTGCGTTAGCGGCATTGTGCTCAACCATATTGATTGGCTTAAAAACGATAAAAATAATGGCCAAGTAACGGCGGTAATTCCAGCAGAGCTAGTTACCAAAGCGAATGAGCAGCTAAATACGCTGCCAACGCTTTACCCTGAAATAGAAGCTTACCTAGCCGAGCAATATGCACTTACAAAAGTAAAAAGCATTGAGTGGGAAAAAGAAGACGCGCTTGTCATGCTCGACTACCCACTGCCTGCTGGGTTTGCCTACGCAGAGCTTGATTTTACAACTGGCGAGCTAAATCTTGATTACCAAACAGGTGGCTTTTTAAGCCTTATTGGCGACTTACATAAAGGCCGCCACAGCGGTGAAGTATGGAGTTGGGTAATTGATATATCTGCCGTACTAATGATTTTATTTGCCATCACCGGCATGATTATTTTGTTTCAAAATAGAAAAAAACGCTTAGCAGGAATATGGATAACCGTACTCGGAGTGGTAACTCCACTGGTTATTTATTCATGTTGGGTTCCACAAATAAAAGGAGTGTCTTAATGGTTAAATTTAAATTATTTATAAGCGCCGCATTACTGCTCGTAGCTGCGTTTTTTCAAACAACGGCGCATGCAAAAACACCACAGCTAGAGGTTGAATTAACGCTTCCTGACTTAGAAGTACAACCGTATCACCGCCCATACGTTGCAGTTTGGCTTGAAACACCAGAGCGTAAACACGTTACAACGCTTGCACTATGGGTGCAAAAAGCAGAATGGTTTAAAGACTTACGCCAATGGTGGCGTAAAGCTGGTAAAAGCGATGCCAACTTTGACGGCATTAGCGGCGCAACAAAACGCGCAGGTACTTACACCATAAATTGGCAAGGTAATGATTTAGACGGTAACCCAGTAAAACCAGGTAAATACTTACTAAATATTGAAGTTGTACGCGAAGAAGGCGGCAGAGACTACACCCGCGTTGAGCTCGATTTAACTAAATCAGGCAAACTAACAATTGATGGTAAAAACGAGTTTTCTAAAAGCTTCGTCACTGTAAGCACTAAGTAGCTGCTACTTAATCATTTGAATTTAAGGAAATACAATGAAAATTAATTTATTAAAAACGGCATTAATCGGCGCATTGAGCTTATCTGCTTTAGTGTCAACTTCAGCAAGTGCACACGGACGTTGGTTACTACCTTCGCATACATCCTTATCAGGCGATAAAGCGCATTACGTAATGATTGACGCTAGTATCTCTAACGAAATGTTTGCACCAGACAAAGCCTTTAAACCTAAAGAAAAAGGCGCCGAGTACGACGACACATTATTAATGGCACTTGCGCCTAATGGTGAGCCAGTAAGCGACACCATTCGTGCTTATTACTTAAAGCGTAAAAGCTCAGCTGCAGTAAGCTTAACAGAGCAAGGCACTTACCATATTGCAATGACCCAAAAGCCAATGTACATGACCTTCTATAAAAACGAAGAAGGTAAGCGCAAGCGCGTATTTGGTAAAAAAACAGAAGCCGAGTTACCTAGCAATGCAAAAGATGTAACGACAACGAAGGTTGTTTCAACAGTAGATACATTTGTAAGCCGAAATGGCACCTCAAAACCTGCACAGTTAGGTTTAGGCTTAGAGCTTAGCGGTCCAACGCATCCAAACGATTTATTTGTAGGTGAACAAGCACGTTTTCAGTTACTACAAGATGGTAAATCTGCTGGTGAAGGCGTTGAAGTAAGTATTTTAAAAGGCGACACACGCTACCGTAACGAGCGTGGCGAAGTAAAAGTAACGACCGATAAAGACGGTATGTTTACAATTACGTGGAAAGAGCCAGGCCTATACCTAATCGAAACCTCTAACAAGGTTACCGTAAATGAAGAAGGCGTAGATGCAGGACGTTATGCATTATTTACAACGCTTGAAGTTGCCCCTGAATAATTTAAATTACTAAATTTAAAAAATTGAAAGGCCAAGCATTTGCTTGGCCTTTTTACGCCTTACTAACTTTTATCTAAAATCCCCTTGAATTCGCAACCATTCGACACAAGATTGCAACTACAACGATCCAAACGCCTATATCACGCGTAGACAGTGACCTTACTTGTTAATAACTTAGAATATCTTAGATAGTTTTTATCTTTGCACTAGGGTAGTCGCTTCTATATGATGCGCTCCTTTTTAAAATCAATAGTCAGCAGCCCTCAAGGGAATCAACATCATGTTAAAGCCATTATCAGCCAAAAAAGTAGCACTTAGTCTGGCCGTTTCTTCTGCACTTAGTGCACCCTATTATTCTGTATTTGCTGCAGAACAAGATGTTCAAGCCGAAAAAAGCATTGAAGTGATTTCAGTAACAGGTACTCGCAGAAGCTTACGCAGTATTGCCGAAAGCTCAGTACCTGTAGATATTATTACCAGCGGTGATATGCAAAGTACGGGTCAGCTAGAAATAAGCCAAATACTAGCAAACCAAGTACCTAGCTTTAACTACCCAAGTGCCACTATGGGTGATGGTACTGACCATGCAAAACCAGCTGTTTTACGTGGATTAGCACCCGATCACACCCTAGTGCTTATAAACGGTAAGCGCCGCCATGCCGGTGCGCTATTAAACTTAGCAGGTGTTGTTGGTCGAGGCTCTACCGCTGTTGATTTGAACATGATCCCAACCTCTGCAATTAAACGTGTTGAAGTACTACGTGATGGCGCAGCCGCACAGTACGGTTCTGATGCAATTGCTGGGGTAATTAATATTGTACTTAAAGATGCCTCAGAAGGCGGCAGCGTAAGCGTAACGTACGGTAAATACGATACTCAAATGGCTGGCGTACCTCAGCTAGAAAGCACCTATGCAGATGCTAACGGCGACTTAGCGTTTAATACCGGTGGCGACCGCGAAGTAAACGACGGTGCAACACGCACTGTTAGCGCAAACTCTGGTTTTGCGTTATCTGATAACGGCTTTGTAAACGTATCAATTGAATACCGCGATAACGACTCAACGCAGCGCTCAGGCTTTGACCCACGAGAACAATACAGCCGCCTTGATGATGGCAGCCTAGACCCACGCGAATTTACTATCGATCGTTACAATCACCGTTTTGGTAAAGCCGACCTTGAAGATTACGCGTTGTTTTACAACATGGGTTACGATTTAGATAACGGCTTAAACCTTTATTCATTTGGTAGCTACTCAAAGCGTGAAGGTAATTCAGGTGGTTTTTACCGCCGAGCAAAAGACAGCCGTAACGTTTTAGAAGTGTACCCAGATGGCTTTTTGCCGCAAATTGAAACGGACGTACAAGACTACTCATTTGCACTGGGCTTAAAAGGCGAAACTAACGACTGGACATGGGATGTAAGTACCAACTACGGCCGCAATGACTTTGGTTTCGGCGTTGTAAATAGTATTAACACATCACTAGGTGCCGACAGCCCAACTGAATTTGATAACGGTGCACTGGTTTACGATCAGTTTTTAGTAAACGCAACGGCCAATACCACACTCGATTTAGGCTTACCTGATGACGTATTTTTTACCGTAGGTACTGAATACCGCCACGAAAGCTACAAAATAGAAGAAGGCGAAGAAGCGTCTTACATCACCGCACTTGATAGCGACGGTAACCCAATTGCAGCCGGTGGCGCGCAAGTACTTGCTGGTTTTGGACCAGAAAGTGCGACTGACGAAAGCCGTCATAACATCGCTTTATTTGTTGAGTTTGATACCTACTTAACAGAAAAATGGAACGTAGTTTTAGCGGGTCGTTATGAAGATTACAGCGACTTTGGCGACACATTTACCTCTAAACTTGCCTCGCGTTACAGCATTACTGAAAACCTATCGCTGCGCGGTGCAATTAGCACAGGTTTCCGTGCGCCATCTTTAGCGCAAAGCTCGTACCGCCAAATATCAACTGTACTTGAGAACAACCAACCATTTGAAGTTGGTTTATTCCCAACCGATTCAGCCGCAGCGCAAGCACTCGGTGCTCAGCCGTTAGATGCTGAAGAGTCAGTAAACGTTACAGCTGGCTTTATTTACACTCAAGAGAGCTTTAGCTTAACCGTAGATGCATACCGTATTGATATTGATGACCGTATTGTATTGTCTGAAAACCTAGAGGGCGATGCAGTTGTTGAAATACTACAAAATGCCGGTGAGCTAAACACCGAAAGCGTACGTTACTTTACCAACGCTATCGACTCGCGCACGCAAGGTGTAGATATAGTAGCCACTTATAACCTAGATTTAGACAACTTAGGTGATTTACGCCTAAACGTAGCTGCTAACTTTAACGATACCGAAGTAACACACGTAAACGACAACCCAGCACAGCTTAACTCACTAGGTGACGACTACGTAGTGTTTGCGCGTCGTGAAGTAGGTCGCTTTGAAGAAGGCACGCCAGATAGCAAATGGAACCTATCAGCAGTGTGGAACTTTAACGAATGGCAAACAACGCTTCGTGCCACACGTTATGGTGAAGTCGCTGATATATCAACTACAGCCGATCGCGATGAATACCTAGACCCTAAATGGATCACCGACCTAGAAGTGGCATACCGTCCTGACGAATATTGGAAATTTGCCGTTGGTGCAAACAACTTATTCGATCAGTACCCACAAGCCACCGTGGATAACATTGGTTACTCTGACTTTGGCCAAATATTCCCGTACACACCGTATGCACCTTACGGATTAGACGGACGTTTCCTATACGGTAATATTACTTACAGCTTTTAATTTAAATTTAAATTTAATGAGTTAAATTAAAATCCGATATGGCATGCCATATCGGATTTTTTATATTTAAAAAATAGTAATAAAAATAACCATCCTAGCTATAATCAAATAAATTCAGCAATAACACCTTCAACATAAATTGCTAACTTTTTATTATTATTAAATTTTTTTTATATGATAAATTGATTATTAGGTTAAGTTAGTTGCTAGTAAGTCATCAAAAAACAACTTAAAACGCCTATAATTAAACTAAGTACGCATAAATACCGTCTTTCTTTGGAGTGAAGTATGAGCTATAAAAACTGGTCAATATCAAAACAAATTGGTGCCCTAGCATTCACTTTAACGTTATGTATTTTTAGTTTAGTGGGACTATCTACCTATTTAATCTCGGCTAATACACTTTCTGAAAAAAGTGAAACTGCGATTAAGTCTGAAATAACCGCTATTTCAGATCTTTTAGAACTCCAATACGACAGCCTACTTGCAATAGCAAAACGCAATGCGACCGTATTTAAAGGTATGTACCCTGGTGAATTTAAAAAAAGCGATCAAAAAGTAATGGTCGTAGATACTATGGTTCCTATTCTTTTACATGATGGTGAACAGGTTAATAACAATATCGATATTGTTGAAAATTACGCTAAATTAACCGGAGGTAACGCCACGGTATTTATGCGAGATGGGGATGATTTTTTTCGTATTACTACCTCTTTAAAAAAGAGTGATGGGCAACGGGCTATTGGCACATACCTAGGAAAAAAACACCCAGGCTATCAGCCTCTTATGAACGGTCAAAGCTATGAAGGTTACGCTAAATTATTCGGCAACGAGTATATGACTGTTTACCAACCAATTAAAAATAAACAAAACCAAGTAATTGGTATTTTATACATAGGTTTTAATATAAACGATGCACTGGCATCGCTGAGAGAGTCTGTTAATAAAATAGTAATTGAAGAAAGCGGTAACTTATTTGTTTTCAGAAATACAAATGATGTAGTTATAGCGGGTAAAGAGGCCGCAGTTGACTCAAAAGTGAACTCCAAAGCACTTGATGGGCTTAATCTAGAGGCAATTAAAAAGGGTCTGTCATTAAAATACAATAGTGAAAATAACACCCCGATGTTTGCTTACAGTAAAACGGTACCTGGGTGGGATTGGACCTTACTTGGTCGTGTAAAAGAAAGCGAACTCACTGAAGAAAGCATAAAACTAATGGTAGTTAACAGCATAACGTCTGTTGGGGGGATCCTTGCTATCTCAATTTTACTTTTTTGGGTGCTAGTAAAAACACTTAAACCATTAAGACAGTTAACACGTAGCGTTGATGCATTAGGTAAAGGTGATTTGTCACAACATTTTTTAAATACCAACACAAATAGTGAAAATGAAATAGACCAAATTACCGCGAGTGTAAGCAGCATGTCGGTTGAACTCAAAAAACTAATACTCGCCTTACAAAACTCTGTAGTTGAGCTGGAAAAGCAAGCGGGCATCTCCAAAAAAATTGCACTCACTAACGGCAAAGAAGCACATGCAATGATGGGGCAAACAGATCTAATAGCCACCGCCATCGAAGAAATGTCAGTATCCATTAAAGATGTAGCCAATAACGCAAATGAAGGCGCTCAACGAACCCAACAAGTTGATGCAGAAGCTCAATTAGGTCGAACACAATTAACCCAAGTTGTTAATGATTTAATGCAACTAAGCCAACAGTTAAATGATAGCCATAACTCTGTAGAAAAAGTAAACACCGCGAGTAACGAAATAAGTAAAGTAACCGAAGTAATTAATGGGATTGCTGAGCAAACAAACTTACTAGCACTTAATGCAGCAATAGAAGCGGCAAGAGCTGGCGAACAAGGTAGAGGGTTTGCAGTTGTAGCCGATGAAGTTAGAACATTAGCGCAGCGCACTCAAAAATCAATTTTAGAAATTAGCCAAACAATTGAACAGCTACAAATACAAGTTACCGCCGCAACTAAACAAATGGAACAAAGCCGTCAGTTGGGTATTAAATCAGCTGAAGAGGGCGAAAAAACAGGAGAGCAACTTAACTTAATCACTCAAAGTATTGGTGATCTAACTCGCTCATCAAATAATATAGCTGAGGCAACAGATCAACAAAGCACCGTTGCAGCAGAAATCACTCAAAACCTACACTCTATAAGCCAACTCGCTAAAGAGGGTGAGTCTCGCACGCAAAGTACTGTAAATTCGGCAAGTGAACTAATGACATTAGCTGAAAAAATTAAGCAACAAATAAGCTACTTCAGAGCACATTAATACCACAGTTAAAGTTTCTAAATTAAACAAAGGATGCATCGCGCATCCTTTTTTATTAATAGTTAGTTATTTTAACCACTTATTAGTATTTCAACTTTCATAAAAAAACACCACCCTATATAAAACAATAACTTACATTTCGGCCTCATTTTTGCTCTATATTGTTTATATAAATACAAACAATAAATACCAAAGGACTAAACATGAGCTCATCAACACAATTAAGCATTGCAAAACCACTTTCACTTATTGGCGGCATTTTATTATTAAGTGGCTGTGTATTTCATATATCGCCAAGCGTTGCGTCGGTAAAACAAACTAAACAGCTATCACTGCCAAGCAATAATCTTGAGTATTTAAATGTGTTAAGCGGCGCAGGTAGCCTTGAAATAAAAGGCTCAAAAACGGCCACCAGCATTAGTGTTGATGCCACTATTTACACAGCCGACATTGAAGACGAATACGAGCTAACGCTCGAGCAAGACGGTAAACAGGCAAAGCTTGTTGCCCAAAATAAAAGCCGTAATGGTATTAGCTTTTACAGTGGCCAATCTCCAAGTATTAATTTAGTGGTTACTGTACCAAGTAATCTAAATTTAGATATTGATGATGGCTCTGGCGACATTTTAATAAATGCTATGCAAAGCAATATTGATGTAAAAGACGGCTCAGGAAATTTAACAATAAGCGGGGCTAAAAACCTAACTGTTGACGATGGCTCAGGTGAAGTAACCCTTGAAAACATCGCAGGTAATTTAGAATTAACCGACGGCTCTGGCAGTATTCATATAAACAACGTAAGCGGCAATGCAACTATTGACGATGGTTCTGGCGAAATGCACGTGAGCAACATAAGCGGTTCGCTAAACGTTGAAGATGGATCGGGTGATTTAGTGATAAGCCATATAAGCGGTGCTGTTAATGTTGATGATAACTCTGGCGACATGGTCATTGAGCATATTGGTTCAAGCGTAACAATTGAAGATGGTTCGGGTGATATTCGCGTTAATCATGCAAAGGGGCTGACTATTACTGAGTCGGGCTCGGGCGATGTAAGTATCGATAATATTAGCGGCTCAGTAAAAGTAGCAGACTAACTTTATTTAAGCGTTATTCAACTGCCATTTAATATACTTTATGCCCTATCAATCTGGGCATAAGGCACTTCCCTCAAAGTATAAATTATTTAAAAGCAGCACTGTTTCACATTAACTATTTCCTAAAATAATGAAAATTTACTTATTTGATTTATTTTTTTGCTTTATAGCTAATTTAGGTACATATTAGTATTCGACTTTATTAAAAGGATATTAATACTATGAAATGGAAACTCTTAATTCTAATCACGACTCTATTCACGCTTGTTGCATGTGGCTCTGGAGGTTCAGATTCCAAAACAGTAACTAAACCGCTCAGCACTAATACAAAGCCTATTGCGGTTATTACCACCGAGCAATCGGAGTTTAAAGTAAATACCACCCTCGTGTTTAGCGCAGCACAAAGTAGCGACCCCGATGGCGATGCACTCACCTATCAATGGCAATTAGTCAGCAAAAACGAACAAGTAGAAATACCGATTACGGTTAATAATAAAAGTACCGTTGAGTTTTCAATATCTGAAGTACAAGAGTACCAATTAGTATTAACCGTGAGTGACGGCAAGCTTTCAAGCACACCTGCACAAAAACAACTCACCGTTACTGCAAATACCCAACTAATTGCTAACGCAGGTAGCACACAAACCGTTAAGCAAGGGGATGTTGTGCTTTTAAATGGCGCGCAAAGTAGCACAACCAGCGGCGCCATTAATCAATACAAATGGCAATTTATTACCAAGCCCGTAGCAAGTAATGCAACGCTTGAAAATGCGACTCAAGTAAAAAGCCAGTTTGTTGCCGACGAAATAGGCGAATTTAAAGTTGAGCTTACGGTTACTGATTCACAAGGTGATACAGCAAGCACTGTCGTACTCATAAAGAGTGAATCGCTTAATTCTAACTCATCACCACAAGCGGTTATAAACGTAGAAAATAAAACAATTGCCCCAAATGAAGTTGTTACACTTTATGGTAACCAAAGTACTGATCCCGATAAAAACGATACGCTTAGTTATGCGTGGACAATTACATCAAAACCCCAGGGCAGCACGCCTGCTCTTTCAAACATGCAAAATCATACCGCTGGATTTTCAGCGTCAACAGCTGGAGATTACACGCTTTCACTCACTGTTACCGACCAACAAAACAAAAGCGATACCGCATCAGTTACTTTAACTGTTACCACAAGTAATAAAGCCCCAGTTGCAACACTTGAATCCGAACGTGATATTACGTTAAACGAATCAACCACTTTGCAGTGCCAACAATGTAGCGACCCAGACGGAGATGCGCTGAGCTATAACTGGCAGTTACAAGCTAAGCCTGTAAATAGCACATCACAGCTCACTAACAGCACATCAGCAACGCCCTCTATTATTGCCGATAAAGAAGGCGACTACGTTGTAGCGCTTACAGTGTCTGATGGGCAATTAAGTTCAAACCAAGCAACCTCAGCACTGCATGCCAGTAGTAATAAAAAGCCTATTACTTTGGTAACTTATGAAACCTCTATAACGGTTGATGAACAAGTTTTACTTGATGCTTCCAATAGTTACGATCCAGAAGGCCAGCCACTAAGTTACCAATGGGAAATCATTTCGTCGCAAGGCCAAGCAACGCTTAGCAGTAATACAATATCAAAACCAACGTTTAGCGCATCAGTAGAGGGGCAAGTTGTTATTTCGTTACGCACTAACGATGGCGTGCAGTTCTCTGACACAAAAACCCTAACAATTGATGTAATACAAAATGCACTGCCAGTAATTAGCTTCACGGGGGAGCAATCACGCTACGATGTAGTGGGCAATACGGTTAAATTTGATGTAAGCCAAAGTTACGACCCAGAAGGAACCACTCTCGATTACGCTTGGACACTATCAGCGCCTTCAGGCTCGAGCACCAGCTTAAGCAATGCAAACCAAAGTATTACCGAATTTATCGCCGATATGACAGGTAGTTACACGCTAACCGTTATAGCAACTGATGCTGATGGCTTTTCAAAAAGTGTGCAATTTTCAATTACAGTAACCAGCTCTGCACAACTTACCGGTCGCATTAAAGGGCAACTCACTAATGTGCAAAAAGCCGCTATAAGCAATGCACAGCTAACAATTAATGGACAGCAGTACAGCACCAACACAAATGGCTTTTTTGATGAAGAGGTTAATTTAGCGCAAGGTGAAAAAATAACGATAACAACAGCAGATCAAAGGCTAGCAGCTGGGGAATATAACTCTGTAGCAATTACGCAAAGCAACTTTACTGTGGATATAGGCCAAAATAGCATGCCCGTTTTACAAGCTGTTGAGGTTTCGGTATTTGTGTGTGCTGAGTTTTCAGGCCCCGACACAGTTAACCTACGCTTTAACATGGTAGATACACTTTTAGCGTCAGATAGCTTTCAATTTAGCTTTGCTCAAACCAAACCACTTACTTTGCTAAAAAGCGGAAGCACTTACCTCGATAGCGAATTGGATATCGACCTACCTGCATCAGCCGAATTTGAAGTAACAGTAATTGAAACAAACGTTGAAAATACAATAAGCTCAAACATCACTATTTACCATTCTGATTCAGGCCAACCAAGCTCAGCAATTATAAGTATTTGTAATATTTAGCCCCCAAATAAGCCCTTCAACATAAAGTGCTATTTTTAGCCCAGTAGTTATAACCATTAGTGTTATAACTACTGATAAATAAACAACTTTGAGCCATATAATCCATTGTATTTTATAAGCAGCTAAGCCATTCTAAAAGCCTTGATGTTATTAGGATAAACGCGTGTTAGAAATTGCTTTAATTTACTTAGCAGCAGCCATTGTAGCTGTGCCTATTGCAAAACGAGTCGGACTTGGCTCTGTATTAGGTTATTTAATTGCCGGAATACTCATTGGCCCTTATGCGCTGGGTGTTGTGGGCGATCAAACAGATGTAATGCACTTCGCTGAATTTGGCGTAGTAATGATGCTGTTTTTAGTGGGCCTTGAACTACAACCTTCGCGTTTATGGACATTACGCCACTCTATTTTAGGGCTTGGCGGCTTACAGGTTGTGCTATCGGCAGCGGCTATATTTGCATTTTGTTATTGGTTTTTTGCCATGCATTGGCAAACCGCACTCGCCATTGGTTTAATGCTCGCACTCTCCTCTACCGCTATTGTGCTGCAAAGCCTTGAAGAAAAAGGCTGGCTAAAGCAAGAAGCCGGACAAAACGCATTTTCGGTATTGCTGTTTCAAGACATCGCAATTATTCCTATTTTAGCCCTATTGCCACTGCTTGCATTTGCCCCGCAAACTAGCTCAAAAGAAATCAGCGATTCGATTATTGCAAGCTGGCCTGTATGGCAACAAGTATGTGTATCGGTCGCGGTTATTGCCGCTATTATTGCCGGCGGTAAATATGTATCGGCGCCGTTATTTAGATACATTGCCCAAACGCACATGCGTGAAATATTTACTATTTTTGCACTCTTTTTAGTAGTCGCTATTGCACTA
The DNA here is from genome assembly GCF_014163785.1 of Pseudoalteromonas sp. SR43-7. Lineage (NCBI taxonomy): Bacteria > Pseudomonadati > Pseudomonadota > Gammaproteobacteria > Alteromonadales > Pseudoalteromonadaceae > Pseudoalteromonas > Pseudoalteromonas sp. SR43-7. The sequence goes on from NZ_JACJDY010000013.1 coordinate 99,852, forward strand.
GTTATGCAAAGTATTGGTTTATCGCCTGCTTTGGGGACTTTTTTAGCAGGCGTTGTACTTGCCGAGAGTGAATTTAGACACGAGCTAGAAGCCGATATAGAACCCTTTAAAGGCTTACTTTTAGGATTATTTTTTATAACTGTTGGCGCATCAATTAACTTTGAACTGCTATTTAACGAGTTTAGTACCGTTATAGGCTTAGTGGTTTTACTCATTGTGGTTAAAGCCTGCATTTTATTTGCCCTTGCCGTTACCTTTAAAATTAACAGTAAACAGCAGTTATTATTTGCCCTAGCCCTTGCCCAAGGGGGTGAGTTTGCATTTGTACTTTTAAGCGTAACCACCACCTTAAGTATTTTAACGCCCGAGCAAACCAGCCTTGTTACCTTAGTTGTGGCGGTATCAATGCTAATAGCGCCGTTATTACTTATGGTTTATGAGCAAATACAAAAACGCAGCAGCAGTGCTCTGCCTGAGTTTGATAAGCCAGAGCAAATTAGCACCGCTAAACACGTAATTATTGCGGGTTACGGACGTTTTGGCCAAATTATGGGGCGTTTACTGCACGCGCAAGGCTACGAAATTACCGTACTTGATCACAGCCCTAGCCAAATAGAATTACTACGCCGTTTTGGCAATACCGTATTTTATGGCGATGCCGCACGCCAAGAACTCCTTGAAGCAGCAGGCGCGCACACCGCGCAAATGCTGGTAATTGCAATTGATAACCCCGATAAAACCATTGAGATAATTAAGCTCGCGCATAAAAACTACCCGCAACTTAAAATAGTTGCTCGCGCAATCGACCGCCGCCATGCGTATCAGTTACTTAATTTAAAAGTAGATGCGTTTAACCGCGAAACCGTCGACTCAGCTATTAACCTTGCTGTAGAAGCACTCGAGTTACTAGGTAACACTAAGCAAGATGCAGAACGTGCTGGTAAGCTATTTAGAGACCACGACCGCGCTGCAGTACTGCAACTTGCTGCATTATGGGGAGACGACGCTAGCTACGGCGTAGCAGTTCGCCAACGTATGGAAGATTTAAAACAAGTGCTGCAACAAGATAAACAAGCACAAAGCGATTTAAATACCTGCGACAGCGGCGATTGCGAAGACGGCTTAACAGAAGTAGCGAGTAAACCTAAAAAGCCTGATGATGCTCATCTTGAGTAGCGTCTAAAAACTGATATGTGCTATTAGCGTGAGTTAATAGCACTGTGAATAAGCGCCACAATCAAATAAGTTATCTGAAAGCATAGCTGTACTTTTTAGTTAGTGTTCAAAGCGCTTATATGTTCCACGCCAATCTGAGTGTTCAGGATATTTAATCTTATAAGCATTTATTTCAGCCTTAGAAGCGTACTGAAAATAGATAGAGAAATAGTCACTTATGTAGCTTTCGCCGTCACCCATTCTCCAAAATATATCGCTCGGATGATAATTTGGAAATTTAATCCAAGGCGGTTTTGGCGGAGTATGCTTTAACTTATTTTCATAACGCTCTTTAAGCATTTTATTCCAAGCAGCTCTATGCTCTAGATACTTGCCCCATTTTTCATCGGTAGTGTTAGCTGGTTTTTCACTTCCCATTGATGAAATAGGTATAAGCATTAAAATAAACACTAAGACGGTGTAAATATTTATAAAATGACTCATGACTAAATATGAGCTTTAATAAATGCTTTTAGTTCTTCTTTTTCGGCTTCGTTTGTAAATGTGCTAGCTGGGATTATTAAAGCCAATAACTTGTCTACAAATATATATAAATCGCCTTTATTTTCTTCCATTGCTTCAACGGCTTGCCATTTATAAAAGTAACTTCCAAGATGATTAGTCTCGCGAATGCCATCAGCTTGAAATTCAATTGTTTTATTGCCAATCATTACGCCATTTTCATTGGGGATTGATTGCTCTTTTAACTTATGATTATTGTATAAAAATACAATAATTAATATTAAAAATGGCACTGCTACAATTAACCCACTTGGCCAATGAAAGTCAGAAAGGCGAATAGACTCAACCTGAAAAAAAGTCATAATAACAACGGCTAGCACAAACCATACAATCATGTTTTTTATAAACCCTAAACCTTTATTATCTTTAGGCGCACACAACTTTTTTATTATAAAATCAGCATAGTCGGTATAATTTTTTTTAGTAACAGTGATAGATTTGATCATAAAAAATGAATCCTAACTTTGTTTAAACATAGCGAACTACTTAAGCTATATAAATATAAGACCAAACAAAACCCGAACAAACTATTTCAAGCGCTTTGATCGACGTTTAAAAATAATTTAATAATTCGATCTATTTTAGTGGTGGTGGGGGCGCGATGATCATTTCTGGTTGATTTGCTCTGAGTAACTCTTTTAAATTTAACTGTATTCTTTCACCACACATTACAATTCCTTTTTTGTCTTTTGTTGTTGAATAACCAAGTACTATATTAAATGAATCTAATCTCTCAGGATTAACTTGAAAAAATACCTTGTAATAACCTTCATAACTATTAGCTTCAGTAAAATTCAAGTCTGCTAATAAAGTATCTTTTATCACTACTGTAAATGACGTTAAATAATAGTCTTTAAATATCTCAGGTACGTAGACATCATAGCCAGCAAAGTTACCTACGCTATAGTCTTCATTTATTTTTGCAAAAGAGGCTGATTGGCCTAGTTCATCATTGCCGCAGGCAAATAATAAGCTAGTCCATAAAAAACATATAACTAAAAGTACTCGCATTTAAGTTCCAATATAACAGCTTTGCTAATAAGTACTTTTTCAAGCGTCCCTATTGCGTGGACTTCTATTAGTATCAAATAGCGTAAGTTATTGCGAACTATAAATAATTAGCAGCAGGCGGTGCTTATTTATAAGATGAGGCGATTATTCGAAGTATTATTTAGGCGGAAGTATTTTAAATTCACTTTATTTTAGAGGGCGGTTGGTAGCTCACCACAGCTTGCTGACTGAAGTATAAATTTACCCCCAACACAGCAAGCTCGTCCTACGCCACATTAAAACTCAATTAAAACCTAGTGGTGGTGTCCGCCTTGAATAGCCTCGCCCTGCTGGTTATAAAAGCCAGTTGCACTGTGCTCTATAAAACCAAGGTTTATCATTTTAGCTAAAAATGGGTCGCCTTCGTTATCGCCAATGTCGGCGTAATCGGTGGTTTGAAAGCGATCCCACTGTGCAAATTGAGCACTAATTAATGGCACATCAGTGTTTACATTATTAAGGCTTAGCAATGTACTTGTTTGGCTTTTTTTATTACTAATACTAAATGTTTTAACTAATTTTGAATGCGTAATAAAGGCGAGGTTAAAGTCGTTGCCATTTTCGCTCAGTGTATAGTTTTTCACTTCATCGCAGCCTTTGCCTTGTGTGCTTACTAAGGTCATTTTTTCGATTAAGTGGTTATCCACCAGCTGACTTTTAGCACTCCAATTTTGTACGCCGCGTACTTCAGATGGTTGATATTCAATACCGCGTTGCTGGGCGTTAAAGTAACGTATTGGTCGTATTTGATTATTGGCTAAGTGCTGCCAAAGCTCGGTTATTACTTCACTTTGATGCGCTACTTGCTGGTTGTTTCGCCAAAGGGTAAGTGACTCGCTACTTTGCTGCGCTTTATGGCTGTTGGTAATTTTATAATCCGCTTTTAAATGCTTGGCATCAATATCACATTGCGAGGCAAAGCTACTTGTACTTACAAGCGTGGCAATTATTAATAACGCTTTTTTCATTTAGCTATCTCTTATTTATATTTCAAGTTTATGGCAATAACATAACGATTATAAATGTCAGTTTAATGACAAAAACCCCGCACAGTAGGCGGGGTTTTTTATTTAGATATATTTAACTAAATTTATAACTAGGCGGTATTTATTGCGCTAGTTTTTCGTCTGCTGTTTTTACAAAGTCAGCGGCAAAGTCCATTACATGGAATAAAAAGCTTTGCTCGTTTGTGCCTGTTACCAAGTGTGCACCTGGCCCCATTGCATAAACGCCTACGTCTTCACCGGCATGTGTTTCTGAGCCCATTGGTACCAGTGCTTCTTGATGAAAACCAGGTGTTGTTGTATCAACATCAGTTAAATCAACACGCCCTGTAACAGGTGCAAACGCGTAACCTGCATCGGCATCAGTCTCGCTACCTAGGTTTCTAAAACCACCACCATTGGTGTAACCAACCGTTGTATAAGGCATATCGTCGGCAGCTAAGCTTGGCTCAGTAGCGCCTACTGCAACCACTTTACCTAAAATTGGGTTACCGCGTTTAGGGTAACCGGCAATGGTAAATACATGGCTGTGATCGGCAGTTACAACTATTAATGTTTCTTCTGGGTTGGTGTTTTCCATCGCCACTTTAACGGCTTTGGCAAGCTCAATAGTGTCGTTTAACGCGTTATAAGCGTTACCCGCATGATGCGCGTGGTCAATTCGACCCGACTCAACCGTTAAGAAAAAACCTTGCTCGTTGTTATCAAGTACGTTTATTGCTTTTTCGGTCATTTGTGAAAGCGAAGGCTCGCCTGCAACATCGTTTGCGCGGTCAGCTTCGTACTGCATGTGGGATTCGTTAAATAAGCCAAACACTTTAGTGGCGTCGTCACTTATTGCATCAAAACCGGTTTGATCCATTACGTACGTGCCATTTGGATATTGCGTTTTCCACTCTGCGGTTAAGTCGCGGTTATCTGTACGATCCCCTTCAACAGCACTTACTGCATCGGCTGAATTAAACGCGGCATCTTTTGGTAAAAAGTGACGACGACCGCCGCCCATTACTACGTCAATACCGTCTACATCAACACCACTAAAGCGTGCTTCTAGGTTGGCTTCAAAGTTAACCAGTTGCGATGCAATGTCTTCACACGTTGCGGCACTTTCTGGCATATCGGAGATATCTTCCCAGTTACGCTCTGCCGATTTAGCATACGTTGCAGCTGGTGTTGCGTGAGTAATACGCGCTGTCGAAATAATCCCTGTTGCTTTGCCTGCAATTTCAGCAAGCTCTAACGAGGTAACAAGTTCGTGCCCTTTGCCTGATGCACAATTACCACGTTCAACCGCTTCATCAATACCAATAACGCCCGCATCGGTTTTAACGCCCGATGCCATTGCGGTCATAGTGCCTGCCGAATCTGGCGTTTGCGCATCTACGTTGTATGTTTTTACAAAGCCCGAAAAAGGCATAGTTTCAAAGCTTAACTGGTGATCTTCACCCATTTCGCCCTCTAACTGACCCGCTAAAATACGTGCTGCGGTTATGGTAGAAATACCCATACCATCGCCCACAAATAAAATAACGTTTTTAGCTTTGCCTGATTCAGTAACAATGTTGTTACTGGCTGCTTGTGCTGCACCTAATTTTGTTTGTGCTTCACTAAACCACGTATTGCTAGTGAGCGAGGCTAACTGCTCGGTAGTTAACGACGTTGCAGGTGCATTACACACTAAATTAGTTGAATTAACTTCGTCGCTATCTAGCACGTCGTTATTATTGATATCTGCGCCTACTTGCGTTTCTACACCGCCATTAATACACTGCTCAGAGCCCACTGCAATAGCGTTATCTACTGCGATAATATTATTTTCATTTTTGTTATCGTCACTCGAGCAACCTGCTAGCGCGACCATTACTGCCAAAGAAAGTACCGTTAATTTGTTCATGTTAGCCGCCATTATTGCTGAGTTAGTTCAAGAGCTTGATTAATTAAATGAAATACAACGTTTTGTTCAATTACACCCTGTGCTAGCTGAGCACCAGGACCTTTAGCATGCAAAGATATGTCTTCACCTGCGTGTGTTTCCGAACCCATTGGTACAGTTACTTCTTGGTGAAAACCTGGGGTTGTTGTATCAACGCCATTTAGCTCAACACGCCCTGCTACAGCAGCACTTGTGTAGCTTGCATCAGCATCAGTCTCGTCGCCTAAGTTTCTAAAGCCTAAACCATTTGCGTAACCGACTGTGGTGTACGGCATATCGTCGGCGGCTAAGCTTGGAGTAGTTTCGCCTACTGCAACTACTTGACCTAAAATTGGATTACCACGCTTAGGGTAGCCAGCAATAGTAAATACATGGCTGTGATCGGCGGTTACTAAAATAAGGGTTTCTTCTGGATTAGTGTTATCTACCGCTGCTTGCACGGCTTTAGCAAACTCAATGGTGTCGTTCAGCGCGTTGTATGCATTACCCGCGTGGTGCGCGTGGTCAATTCGACCCGACTCAACCGTTAAGAAAAATCCATTATCGTTTTTACCAAGCACTTCAATTGCTTTAGTGGTCATATCGGTAAGTGAAGGCTCGCCCGCTACATCGTTTGCGCGGTCAGCTTCGTACTGCATGTGGGATTCGTTAAATAAACCAAATACTTTAGTGGCGTCGTCTGCTATTGCATCAAAGCCCGTTTGATCCATCACGTACGTAGCATCAGGGTATTGTGTTTGCCACTCAGTCACTAGGTTGCGCTCGTCTGTACGGTCGCCTTCTATAGCGCTTACCGCATCTGTTGAGTTAGCTGTTTCGTCTTTTGGTAAAAAGTGACGACGACCGCCCCCCATTACAAAATCAAGGCCGTCTACGTCGGTCCCTACAAATCGTGCTTCTAGGTTTTTTTCAAAGTTAACCAGTTGCGATGCAATGTCTTCACAGCCACCCGTTACGGCATCTTCTGGCATATCTGATACGTCTTCCCAGTTACGGTCAGCCGATTTAGCATACGTGGCAGCAGGAGTTGCATGCGTAATACGTGCTGTAGAAATAATACCGGTAGATAGCCCTTTAATTTCAGCCAATTCAGTCGCGGTAATTAGCTCGTTACCTGCCACTGTTGAACACACGCCGCGTTCAATGTCTTCATCTACACCAATAACGCCCACATCGGTTTTTACACCCGAAATAATAGCCGTCATCGTGCCTGCTGAATCGGGAGTTTGCGCATCTACGTTATACGTTTTAACTTGTGCAGAGTATGGAAACTCTTCAAAGCTTAAATAACCTTCTTCGCCAGATTGGTTATTACGCTGTCCTTGCAAAATGCGCGCTGCGGTAAGAGTAGAAATACCCATGCCATCGCCCACAAATAAAATAACGTTTTTAGCTTTAGTGGCTTGTGTAGACTGCGCTTGTGCTGTTTTTGTTATTAGTTTAGTTTGCGCAGCGCTATACCAGCTGCTGTCTTTTTGGCTTTGCGGTAGTACATCAGCATGGCTAACTGCGCTAAACGCAAATGTTAGCGCGATTGCCGCAGCGACTTTTTTAATTTTCATCCGTAATTCCCATTGTTTAGTGGTTATTTTTTGAAATGTGTAAACACAAAAAAGATCAACCGCTGCACTATAGAAAACAGATGTGACTGATAAAGGTAATTTTAATGAAAGTAAGATGACCAAACTATTACAAAAATAAGTCACAAAAAAAGCGCAACGTGTTAAACGTTGCGCTTTTAAGGGAAATTATTGAGGGAGTTATTTAAATATTAAAAACGTGCTTTAAACGATACCCCAAAGTAGCGCTCTGCATCGCGCGGAATTTGATAACGGAAGTTATCGCCACTGTAGGTAGTTACGTAGCTTTCGTCGGTTAAGTTTTTAGCAATAAGCGATACTCTAAACGCGTCATCTTTAAACGATAAACCCACACTTGCGTTTAATATACCGTAATCTGGTAATAAAGCAGCTGGATTAAATTCACCTACGTTGTCTGGTAGGTCTGAGTATTGCTCATCGGTGTAAATGTATGAGCTGTTTATGTGTACGTTAAAACCATGGTCGGTTTCAATAAAGTAATCAGCCGTTAGTGAGTATTTAAGATCTGGCGAAAATGGGACATCTAAACCTGAGCGGTCAGTACACGAGCCAGCGGCAACCTCTGCCGGACAATTAAACTCGTCAATTTCAGCTTTAATATAAGCAACACCACCGGTAAGCGTTAGCGACTCTGTTGCAGCCCACATAAAGTCAACTTCAACACCTTGTGTACTTACGTCGCCCGCATTGGTTAAGCGGGTAATACAGGTGCCGTCTGAACAGTCAAAATTGTTAGCTTGAAAGCCTTCAATTTCGGTTCTAAAAAGAGCCATGTTAAATACAAATTCGCGGCTTGCGTATTTGTAGCCTATTTCATAAGCGTCTGACTCTTCAGGTGCTATTTCGCGGCTGTCGGTGTCTGGATTAAAGTTATAATAAATATTAAAACCAGGGCCTTTGTAACCTTGCGAGTAAGTGCCGTATACCATTTGGCCATCGCCTAAATCGTATTGCATACCTAAACGACCCGATACGTTGGTTTCTTCGGCTTTGCCTTCATCATCTGTATTAAGTGTTGCTGGGCGCACGCCTACACCGGTGCGGCCATATACATCGTTACTTACACGGCGATGCGTGTACGACACTTCATCGTCGGTGTAACGAATACCAAATAAAACACGTAAATCTTCAGATAAATCGTAGGTACCATCGGCAAAGGCTGCCCAGTTATTAAATTCTGTGCTCATAAAAGCAGTGGCCGATACAATATCGTTTGCGTTACAGCTAACGCCTAGGCTTTGTGTGTAACCTTCTAAGTCAGCAAGTGCTGTATCAAGCTCAGCGCCCGATAAGTTATTTTGCGCGTAAAAAGCCATTGCGCTATCAAGCTGGCCACCATTATTTTGACAACTTGCATCGCGAGTAAAGTTACGTTGTGAATCCATGTTCCAATAAAATAAGCCAGCAACATAATTAAATGGCCCAGCTAGGTTTGATGTAACTCTAAATTCTTGTGAAAACTGATCCCATTGCTGTGCACCAATATCATGTAACTGAAACGGCGCGCCAAATACCGGCTCGCTGCTGTCGCCTGCAATTGAGGTAAAGTCGCCTTCGCGGTATTCTGTGTTATCCCATGAACGCTGCGCTGTAATTGAAGTATACGTATAGTCGCCAATTGTTTTATCAACTTGCACCGAAAATGCGCTATGTTCGTCAATTGTGCGCGACTCGTAGTCATGGTCAACTTTGCGCTGGTCTAGATCAATATCGGCTACGCCATCCACAATGCCGTTACTGTTTGGCGCTGCCTTTGAATCAGGATTACGACCACTTGGCAGGGCTTCTAAGTCGGCACAACAGTCATCATCTGCGTTGTAAAACTCAGCTATAAACTTTACGCTTAAGTCGTCCTCTGGCTCGTATTTAAATACAGCACGTGCACCTTCACGGTCGTAACCATTTACTTTTTCGTTGTTGTAAACGTTATCAATGTAACCGTCAAACTTACCTTTAAATACCGTTAGGCTTGCCGCTAAATCGTCGGTTAAACCGCCGCTTATAACGCCTTTAAAACGGTATTCGTTATCTTGATAAAACGAGGTTTCTACGCTGCCGGTTGTGTCGTACGACGGATCTTTAGTGGTAATATTTACCACACCTGCTGAGGCGTTTTTGCCAAACAATGTACCTTGTGGCCCGCGTAATACTTCAATGCGGTCTACGTCGTATAAATCGGCAAATGCTTGACCCGAGCGGCCAAGTACCACGCCATCAACAACAGTTGCCACACTTGGTTCAGCAGCAATACTAAATGAAATAGTACCAATACCGCGCACTGTTAGCGCTGAGTTACGTGTTGTGGTGCCTTTTCTAAAGCTAACCGAAGGAACAAGCGACTGTAAGCCTTCCATGTTATTAGCAAAAGCTGAATTAATTTGATCGCTATTAAGTACCGATACCGCAACAGGTACTTCGTTTAAACTTTGCGTTCTTTTTTGTGAAGTAACGACTATTTTTTCAAATGTATCGTTTTTAGCTGTTTCTGTTTTTTGTTGTTCTTGTTCTTGTTCGGTTTGCTCTTGCTGCGCATGTACCTGCGTGCTTAATGCTAAACCGGTTGTCATTGCTAACGTGACTGCCAAGCTTAAGACGGACTTTTTAGCTCTCATGTCATTCTCCATATTGTGCGTGTGTGCTGTGTGGTACCGCGCTAGCAATTGTGTGGGTTGCTAAAAAGCGGTGTCAGTGTGTGATACTTTCCTTAAAGCTCTTATATCTTATATAAGAGCTTTAAATTTAAACAAACAATCTTACTAATGCAATCATTATGTGAATAAAATGTAATTTTAAATTAAGTAATGAGGAATCAGCCGCATGTTATACGGCCTTTGGAATCCCAATATGCGCTAAGCTATTTTCGTAACGAACCTGCCAACAACGTACACTCCACCAGCTAAGCACTAAAACAGTAGACCAAACAACAACTAAACTTGGTACAAAGTACACACTGGTTCCACCAACCAATCCGAGCGGCGAAAACAATATATACAAGCTAACAATCAAGCCTACTAATACAATTGCGCAAGGTAATGCGTATTTCCAAGGATTAAGGTCTACCTCGGCTTTGCGTGTAAATTGCCATGGTGTTTTAAGGGGTTTGTAGTAACCAATACCCAACATTATTGCCAATTCAATTAAGAATAAAATGGCGTAAATATGAATAAAGTTAATGTCTACATCCCATACAAATTTAAGCAAGGTATAGGCAATAATATGGAATATAATCGCGACTTTAGCGCCCAGTGCAGGCACTTTTCGAGTAAACAAACCAACCAATACAATTGTGATGACCGGAATGTTGTAAAAGCCTGTAAACACACGAATAATGTGCCATAAACCTTCAGGTGCAAACATCAATAATGGCGCAGTTATAAACGACAATATGGCAATAACAATACTGGTAATTTTGGCTACTTTTATAAGTTGGCTGTCTGTTACCTTATTTTTTTTCATTGGCTTATAAACATCTAAGCAAAATAAGGTCGCCGCGCTGTTGAGCAATGAATTAAATGAGCTAAATACAGCACCTAGCAATACGGCCAAAAAGAAGCCAGATAAATACTGTGGAAGCACTTCTTTTACCAAATGTGGGTAAGCTAAATCGATAGTTGGCAGGCTTTCGTGTTTATAAAGATGGTAAGCAATAACGCCAGGGATCATCATCATAAACGGTACTAGCACTTTAAAGTACCCTGAAAACAACACCCCTTTTTGACCTTCAACTAAGTTTTTAGCGCCCAATGTGCGCTGGATCACATACTGATTAGTGCCCCAATAAAACAAATTAGCTAAGATCATCCCTGTAAAAATAGTGCCAAATGGCACGGGATCATCGCTACTACCAATAGCATTGAGCTTTTCTGTGTCGGTGTTTACTAGGGTGCTTAACCCTTCTGAAAAACTACCATCACCCAATGCAATTAAGCCCAGTGTTGGCACTAAAATACCAATGATAAGTAACCCAACACCATTAATGGTATCTGAGACCGCAACCGCCTTTAAACCACCAAATACAGCATAAATAGCCCCAACTGAGCCCACTGTAATAATGGTCACAATTAGGCTTGATTGGTAGCTCATATTTAATAAGGTGGGTACATCAAAAAGTCTAAGTACGGCTATTGATCCTGAGTACAAAACAGAAGGGATCGTTATAAAACAATACCCTACCATAAATAAGATCACCGTCATGCGTCGTACGGTATCGTCAAAACGATCCCGTAAAAATTCAGGTAAGGTAGAAAACGCGCCCGCTAGATAACGAGGCAAAAAGATCAACGCCATAATAATGGTTGATACTCCTGCGGTTACTTCCCACGCCATTGAGCTTAGGTTGTAACCATAGGCTGAGCCATTAAGGCCAATTAGTTGCTCGGCCGATAAGTTAGTGAGGATCATTGACCCTGCTATAAATGTACCTGTTAACCCACGACCCGCTAAAAAGTAGCCATCTTGGGTGTTAACTTCCCCTTTGGTTTTTTGGTACGAGATATATCCCACCAGCGCCATAAACGCCAAGCACGATAGCAGTGTCATGGTAATGTTCATACCTTCCATCTTGCGCCCCTTTTAGCTTACTTTACTCGGTAAAAAGTAAGCTAATATCTTTATTATTGTGTGTTGTATGTGTGTTGTGTGTGTTTTTTATTAAGCCGAGTTTTATTTAGGCCATGCTGTTAATTGGCTCATGTCTTGTTCTGTGTGTTGAACCTCTGGGCCAAGTATTAGGCTGTCGCCTTCGCGTACAAATACTGCCATTTCTTCAAGTGCGAGTGTGTGCTCGTAGTACTTACTCCCTTCGTAAACTTGTTTATCGGGGAAGCGAATCCAACTACCTTGCGGTAAGTAAAACTTAATTTTACCGTTTGGTACTACACACGGCACAACCAGTAATTTTTCACCGCACATAAATTGCTGATCAAAACTATGCGCCAGTACATCATCAGGAAATGCCAATGCCATGGCACGCTGAACCGGCAAGCCTGTTTGCTGCGCTTGCTCTGCACATGTTTGTAAGTACGGAATTAACTGGTAGCGTAATTTAAGTGCTGCAAATACCGCATCACTTGCTTGCTCGGTGTAAGACCACGGTTCGCGAGGACCAATACCGTGTAAGCGCATATGTGCGCTAAATACTGAAGCTTGTGCCCAGCGCACGTAAAGTTCTGCGTCGCGGGTGTCTTTGTAAAAACCACCAATGTCGGTTGCAAAAAATGGCCCACCCGACATACCCCACGCTAAACTGCCACGAATGCTTGCCGCTAAACCCTGCCAATCGGCTTGCGGGTCGCCGCCCCACTGAGCAGGAAAACATTGGCTGCCCGTCCATGCTGAACGGCTAAACAAAAATGGCCCAGTTTTACAGTATTTTTCGGCGGCCTCAAAAACGCAGCGGTTGTACAACATGCTGTAAACGTTGTGTAGCCTAATACCGCTGTCGCCACTGTGCGATACCATGTTTTCGTCTTCTAGCTGCTCGCCAAAATCCGCTTTTATCATATCTACGCCAAGCTCAAACAAAGGCTTATGCGATTCGAGCCAATATTCGTAAGCATCAGGGTGCGTAAAATCTAAAATACCCGACTCAGGCAGTGGCGTAAGTACTTCGCCAAACGGGCTTAAATCCCACTCGTATTGATACGCTTTACCTGTGCGTTTGTCTTTTATAAGCCAGCCATTTTCGGCCGCTTTAGCAAATAATGGGTTATTTACCGAGATCATCGGGTATTCCCACACACAAATTTTAAAATCCATCGCTTTTAGTTCATCAAGCACAGGTTTTGGGTCTGCGTAGCGTGTTGGATCCCATTCAAATGCAAAGCGGGTGTCGGTGTCTTGCCATGCACGGCCATCAAGAGTAATTACATCGCACGGCATATTTTTAGCACGTACTTCGCGGGCAACACTAAGTAATTCGTCAGCATCTTTGTAATACGCTTTTGATAAAATAACACCAAAGCTCCACTGCGGTGGCACCGGTGCAAAACCTGTTAGCTCACAGTAACGGTTAATGCTTTGAGCTGGTGTTTGTTCTTGATATAAAAATACATCTAGCGCCTCATCTTCAACTAAACATACATATGCGCGTTGCGACCATAATGCATAACCTACACCATGGGTAACAGGCGCGGCTGTATGTACAAACAAATTCCAGCCTTCTGGGCTCCAAGCATACGGGGTATTTTTATAAGACTTTTCGGCGTTCACACCTAGCGCATCGTGGTTGTATGAACGAATAAGTTGGCCGCGTTTATCAAGCTTGCCCCATTTTTCGCCAAGACCATACACGGCTTCGTCGTAGTTAAGCTCTAGGCTTAATATCCAGCCGTTATCGGTTTTAGCCAGTGGCGGTAAACGGTGCTGGCGTACAAAGTGACCATCAGTTGCTGATTGCTGTACTAGCTCATCGTTTTTATAAAGTTTGAAATGAAAAGGGTCGCTGTAAAATTCTAGGCGGTATTCGCCACCACTTACGCTGTAATCATTATTGTTTTTGCTAAGTGTTAGGGGGTATTCTGATGGGGTTGTGGTTAATATTTTAAATTGCTCGTCATGCGTGGTGCCTGCATTTAAACGTAAGCCAAACTGGCTAATCGTTACGCTAATATCACCAAACTGAGTGGGCAAAACCAGCACATTACTTTGTAACTTTGGCTGTGCGGTTAAGCGTGCTGGCTCTATTGCGTTCCAGTCTGGCTCACGTAATTCAAATGCATTCATGGGAGTTCCTTAACCAATTATTAGTCTTGTATAAGACACAAGTTAAATAATTGTAATCCCCATGTCAACGTAAATAAACTCAAGATGAATTATTTACATCGCGATTTTTAAAATATCCCCGGCGCCGATGTTGCCACCAGCGATATACCACTTAGGCCAAGCAATGCAATTGCTATAATACGTACCCATTTAGCGTCAACGTAGGGCGTTAATTTACGAGCAAAATGCGTAACTAGCAACACTAAAGGAATAGCCGCTGCAATTAAAAACATAATGTCGAGCCCAGGCAAAGTACCAAATAAAGCGATACCTACACGTACTAGTCCACCAATAGTAAATACCGCTAATAACGTACTGCGAATAGCTTCAATAGACCAACTTTGCTTATAACACTGAAACACAAGCGGCGGCCCTGAGGTTGAAAACAACCCACCAAGTAACCCACTTACTCCACCGGCTATTAAAAATGAACGAGGACGACTTTGTTTATTTGCACGCTCGCGGCCAATCAGCATTAAAGCGCAGCAAAGTAAAATGCTTACACCTAAAGCAAAGTTTAAATAGTGTGTTAAATGCGACGACATATACTCAAGTAGCACAAAACCTAACAGCATTAGTGGAATACCGGTATACAACATAAGTTTTAGCTCGGGTACTTTTACCGAACTGCGGTTTTTAACGACCACGGTTGTTGAATTAACTAACCCCAGCAAACTCACTAAAAATGTAGTTGCCGTAAGTGGTAATACATCAAGCAACGTAAAGCTTGCAACCACCAGCAACCCAAAGCCAAACCCGCTAAGAGTTTGCATTACAGTGGCAAGGCTTAGGCACAACGCCATAAGCAAAATGAGTTCAAAAGATATACTGAGCACTTTTAATTCCCTAAGGGTGAGCTATTGTAGTGTAACGATTTGTTTTTAGGCATAATGTATATTTTGCGCCTATTAAACACTACAGCAGTAGTTCACGTTTAATTGAGCTAGCGCAAATATGCGTAAAAGGTTTCACCTATGCTATAACTACAGGTGGATTAAATTTAATGGTAAATAATAATGAGTAACTCTATGTTTGATCACAAATTAAGTGGCCCAAGCTTGGCTTTTCAACCACTTTACTTACAAGTGGCTGATTATATTAAACAGCTCATTGTTGAAAGACGTTGGGTACCTGGCGAAGCACTACCAAGCGAATTTCGCCTTGCTGAAGAATTTAACGTAAGCCAAGGTACAGTTCGTAAAGCACTAAACTTATTAACCGACAATAAAATAGTAACTCGTCGCCAAGGCGTTGGTACGTTTGTATCAGAGCATACTGCGCAAGATGCCTTATTTAGGTTTTTTCCGTTACAAGCAGACGGTAAAGGTGCCGATTTACCAAAGGCTGAACTGCTATCGGTTGAGCTTTGTGCAGCGCCAGTTGAAGTAATAGAAGCGTTACAACTCAATAAAAAAGACAAAGTTACCAAGCTTGTTCGTAGGCGCATTCTTAATAACGAATTTTGCATGAGCGAAACTATATACCTACCGCAAAGCTACTTTCCTGATATACATCAAAGTAGTGATATTCCGCATACATTGTACCATTACTATCAGACCAAATTTAACCAAACTGTACACAAAACCCAAGACAGTATTAAGGCCGTACTGGCTACAATGGATGATGCCAAAATGCTTGCTATAAAAGCTGGCGATCCACTGCTGTTGGTATCACGCATTACCGAATCAATCGAAGGTAAACGTATTGAATACCGCCAAAGCAAATGCCGTAGCGATCATTACCACTATCAAATTGAACTTGATTAATTAAAAGCGTGTTTAGTGCTAAAAACCCACTTTAGCGCATAATAATTAAATATTTTTTAAAGGCAGCAAACGCTGCCTTTTTGCTGCCTGTAGGTTTTTTAACTGAACCATTTACTGCTTTGCTGTTAACACAGTATTGACACTGTTTGATTCGTATAATAACTTATGTCTTATACAAGACCTAAGTCATTATGCATTTTTAACAGGAATTCCCAATGAGTTCATTAAATAATATCCCTCCAGTAGGGTTCGGTTTATGGAAAGTCGCGCAAGAAGATTGTGCACAAACGGTATACCAAGCCATTAAGGCGGGTTACCGCCATCTTGATTGCGCATCAGACTACGGTAACGAAGAGCAAGTAGGCGATGGCATCGCCCAAGCAATAAACGATGGCTTATGTACCCGTGAAGAATTATGGGTAACATCAAAACTGTGGAATACCTTTCATGCACCAGAGCATGTTGGCCTCGCGATTGATAAAACACTGAGTGATTTAAAGCTAGATTACCTAGACTTATACCTAATTCATTTTCCGATTGCGCAAACATTTGTGCCAATAGAAACCCGCTATCCACCAGAGTGGTTTGTTGACCCTACGGCGCAAAACCCACAAATGGAGCTTTCAAAAGTACCATTGTATTTAACGTGGCAAGCAATGGAAGAACAAGTACACAACAACAAAGCAAAACGCATTGGGGTATGTAATTACTCAAGCGCACTGCTTCACGATTTAATGACCTACGCAAATATCAAACCCGCTATGTTGCAAATTGAGTCGCACCCTTATTTAACGCAAGAGCGATTAGTAAGACTCGCAAAGCAGTACGATATTCCGGTTACTGCGTTTTCACCACTGGGTGCGCTTTCATACCTTGAGCTAGAAATGGCTGATAAAGCTGAATCAGTTCTTGAGCAAAGCGTTGTTAACGCGGCTGCACGCAATCATGGCAAAACGCCAGCACAAGTAGTTCTTCGCTGGGGCGTGCAACGCGGCACTGCCATTATTCCAAAAACATCAAAACTTGAACGCATGAAAGAAAATCTCGCACTGTTTGATTTTGAATTAACAGAGCAAGAAATGGCGCAAATTTCTGCGCTTAACAGTAATCGCCGGTTTAACGACCCTGGGCACTTTTGTGAAGCTGCCTTTAACCGTTTTCACCCAATTTACGATTAGGATAATAAAATGTCAGCTACCGAAATTAACTACGCCTCAGTGCCAACTCAATTAACGTTTGATGACTCGGTTTTTCCGTGCATTGTGGTTAATAACAATAACGCCAGCACCGTTGAAGAAGCGGTAGCTTTCATTCGCGCAAATAAAAGTGAATTGGCTAAAAAACTTCGCAGCTCAGGTGCTGTGTTGTTTCGCGGCTTTCCTATAAATAGTGCCGAAACCTTTGATACTTTTTCAGCCGGGTTTGACTACACAAACTTTACCTATAAAGAGTCACTGTCTAACGCGGTACGAATTAATTTTACCGAACGTGTATTTACAGCTAACGAAGCGCCAAAAGATGTAGAAATATACTTGCATCACGAAATGGCGCAAACGCCTATTTCGCCAAGTAAGTTGTTCTTTTTTTGTAAATCGGCCGCTGAAGAAGGCGGTGCTACACCTCTTTGCCGATCAGATAAATTATTTAGTGCGTTAAAAGAATACGACAGCAAGCTTGCCCATGACTTTGAACACAAAGGCCTAAAATATACCACCTATATGCCAGCCGCTGACGACGCAACATCAGGCCAAGGCCGAAGCTGGAAAAGTACGCTAAGTGTAGAAACCAAAGACGAAGCACATAATAAATTAACCGAACTTGGTTACGAGTGGGAATGGCTTGAAGACGGCTCACTAAAAGCCGTTACACCGGTACTGCCTGCTGTAGTAACTCTTGAAAATAACGTACAGGTTTTTTATAACCAACTGATTGCCGCTTACATGGGCTGGAAAGGTGTACGCGAAAATCCATCAATCGCCATTACTTTTGGCGATGGTAGTGCAATACCTAAAGCAGGACTTGATAAAATTGTTGAGCTTTCTAAAGTATTTACCTTTGATCTTGCATGGCAAGACGGTGACGTTGCTTTAGTTGATAACGAAATGGCTATGCATGGTCGTCGCCCTTTTACAGGTGAACGTAAACGCCAAGTGTTAGTAGCACTTACCGCAGCTAAAGCGTAATGCAGCGCTTAAGTGGTAAATTAAGCAGTAAAATATCACCTTTATGGCAAGGCGCCAGCATTGCTGCAATGACTGGCCTTGCCGCTTTATTTTTGAGTGAGCATTACGGCGCGCCAGCCATGCTGTTTGCTTTGTTACTGGGTATGGCAGTCTCATTTTTGTATCAAAGCGATAGCCCTTGCGCCAAAGGTATCGACTTTACTGGTACCACGGTTTTGCGCGTCGGTATAGTACTGCTAGGCACACGCATAGCACTGGGAGATTTAGTAACACTGGGTTGGCAAACAGCACTTATGTTAGCGGGCGCCATATTTACCACTATTATTTTAGGTGTAGTGCTAGCGCGCGTATTTGGCTTACAAAAACGCTTTGGTGCACTAACAGGTGGCTCGGTTGCTATTTGTGGAGCGTCTGCTGCGCTGGCTATCTCGTCTATTATGCCAAACAGCGAACATAAAGAACGCGATACCCTATTAACCGTTATTGGCGTAACAGCTATGTCGACTCTCGCTATGATCCTCTACCCTATTGTGGTTAATTATCTTGAGTTTGACGCCCATAATGCAGGCGTATTTTTAGGTGGCACAATACATGATGTAGCCCAGGTAGTGGGTGCAGGTTATTCGGTATCACCCGAGACAGGCGATATAGCAACTCTAACTAAGCTAGTACGTGTTGCAATGCTACTACCCGTTGTACTTATTATGATGGTCGTTATTAATCGCTCAAATAAAGAAAAACACGGAGAGTTACCTAAAGTACCTGGGTTTTTAATTGGCTTTGTAATACTTATGGTAATAAATAGCTGCTTTTCAGTTCCTACAATAGTACTTGAAACCGCTAACGAACTTTCGCAGTTCTTTTTAATTGCTGCTATTTCAGCCATAGGTATGAAAACTAATTTAGGAAAACTAACCGAAGTAGGTATGAAACCCATTATTTTAATTGTGGCTGAAACACTTTGGATTGCGTTATTAATACTTGGATTTGTAATTTGGAGCTAAAGAATTACATTATTTAGGGTATATCTAAAAAAATTTAGTAGGTAATTAGGTCATGTTTCAACCAATTAAAAGCTGTATTTTGCCTACTCTAAAACTACGCACAAAAACAAGCTTAACGCATTGATTAAACAAAGCTTACCTTTATTTTAAAAGTATAAAATATCATCTTAATCATAACTAGTTAGTTAAAAAAACAACAAACAAATAAAGTACTTACTCTAAAATAAATTTACAATAGGGCTTGGTATATACTTTAATTTACTGTTATCCTGCCTCGCATCGGGTTGACAGAAAACCCTATTTATTTGTAAGTACCACGTTGTTTTAGTAATAATCCTTCGCGTTATCCTCAGTTAAATGTATGTTTTCTTCCTGTTAAATTGCCTAATTTAAGGCGCACTTTTATTAATCCTTAGGATACTATTATGTCTACAACTACAACTGGTACAGTTAAATTTTTCAACGAAGCAAAAGGTTTTGGTTTCATCGAGCAAGAATCTGGTCCTGATGTTTTCGCACATTTCAGCGCAATCTCTGGCGACGGTTTCAAAACTTTAGCTGAAGGCCAACGTGTACAGTTTACTGTTACTCAAGGTCAAAAAGGCCCACA
>NZ_JACJDY010000013.1:119601-133603 GCF_014163785.1 Pseudoalteromonas sp. SR43-7
ATCGCCTCTTTTCAGGCACACTTATATTAATTTTTTAGGATACATATTATGTCTAATACAACTACTGGTTCAGTAAAATGGTTTAACGAAGCAAAAGGTTTTGGTTTTATCGAGCAAGAATCTGGTCCTGATGTTTTCGCACATTTCAGCGCAATCTCTGGCGACGGTTTCAAAACTTTAGCTGAAGGCCAACGTGTACAGTTTACTGTTACTCAAGGTCAAAAAGGCCCACAAGCCGAGAACATTGTTAGCATCTAATTGCTACACAATTTAATGGGTTAGCAATAACCCATTTTGAATACTAGTTTGAAAGAAGTTTTGTTTTATTTGTTAGTACCGAGTTGTTTTAGTAATAATCCTACGCGATATCCTCAAGTTAACTATTTTTTCCGGCTCAATCGCCTCTTTTCAGGCACACTTATATTAATTTTTTAGGATACATATTATGTCTAATACAACTACTGGTTCAGTAAAATGGTTTAACGAAGCAAAAGGTTTTGGTTTTATCGAGCAAGAATCTGGCGCAGACGTTTTTGCACATTTTAGCGCAATCTCTGGCGACGGTTTTAAAACTTTAGCTGAAGGCCAACGTGTACAGTTTACTGTTACTCAAGGTCAAAAAGGCCCACAAGCCGAGAACATTGTTAGCATCTAACTGCTACACAATTTAATGGGTTAGCAATAGCCCATTAATATACTTATCTATATAATTTTTAGTCAAATATCGTCAAAATCCCCTTCTATACATATTTTCCAAGCGCCATCTCATTTGTATCCGCAACTCATTAATTAGTGCATTTTTAAACACATTTACTACTATCTCTCTTGAGCGAAAGCTTTGTATTGCCTACAATAGCGCATACTTCATTCAATATAGAATATGACCATGAACGACACTACCGCAAAACCTGCTTTACCAGATCGCCTTTCTATTAATCCACGTAGCCCACATCATGTGGAAGAAGTTTTTGAACACGATATTGGTATCACGTTCAACGGCAAAGAGCGTTTTGATGTTGAAGAATACTGCATCAGCGAAGGTTGGATAAAGTTTGCATCTCCAAAAGGCCTTGATCGTCGCGGACAACCACTGTTACTTACAAGAAAAGGCACTGTTGAAGCCTTTTATAAGTAAGCTAATACTACTTACTAAAAAAGCGACACCATATTGGGTAGTCGCTTTTTTTGTGCCTTTTTAATAGGTTGAGCTTTTTTCATGCCCAACCTGATGAAGTTTCATTATGATTTTTTAAAAAATATGTTTGAATAGCGCCATACTATTTAGACATATAGAAGTCCATAAGTGAAAAAGGTAACAATTTTAGATGGCGGCATGGGACGTGAACTTAAGCGCATTGGCGCACCGTTCTCACAGCCACTTTGGAGTGCACAAGCACTTATAGAAGCCCCACACTTTGTAGCACAAGCCCATCAAGGCTTTATAGATGCAGGCGCTGAAATAATTACGGTTAACAGTTATGCCTGTGTGCCCTTTCATTTAGGTGAAGCGCTATACCAAGCTCAAGGCGCAGCTCTTGCAAAGCAAGCTGCGGTCATCGCAAAAGAAATAGCTCAAAACGCTAAACAAAATGTATTAGTAGCAGGTTCATTACCACCCGCATTTGGCTCTTACCGCCCTGAACTATTTGAAAGCGAGCGCGCATTTACTATTTTAGATACGCTATATAAAGCGCAAGACGAGTATGTAGATTTATGGATTGGCGAAACCATATCGAGCATTGAAGAAGCGCACGTTATGGCAAGCGTACTTAAAGGCTCAAACAAGCCATGTTATTACGCATTTACCTTAAATGATGAAATAAGCGAGCAAGCTAAACTTCGCTCTGATGAACTGGTAAGTGACGCAGTAGCGGCTTTGCTTAAACAAAATGTTGCGGGTATTTTCTTTAACTGCTCAATTCCTGAGGTTATAGAGCAAGCCTTTAGCGATACCAACGCGGTATTAGCCAAGCAAAATAAAAGCGTTATTTTAGGCGCTTTTGCTAATGGCTTTACACCTATAGCGCGCGACTACAAAGCCAACGAAGGCTCGCAAGCGTACCGCGATATTTTACCTTCAGAATACTTAGGCTTTGCTAAAAAGTGGCACAGCCAGGGCGCAAGCATTATCGGCGGCTGCTGTGGTATTGGCCCAGAGTTTATTGAAGTACTGGCAAACTGGAAACAGGAACTTGAAAGCGCTTAGGCATTTAGTGCTTTTATAAATATTAGGGCTTATTTGTTGTTACCCAATCAAGCCCTTGAATTGCTGTAGTAGGAAAAGCGGTTGCATGGCTCGCCCCTTCAATAACAACGCTTTTTAATTCAATATTGTCACTTTTAAGTGCATTAATTTTTTGCGCTAGCAGCTTTGCCCCTTCCACCATGTTTTGCCCTTCACCAAAGCTTGGGGTTTCCTTTGCTCCCACAGATATATAAACCTTTGTAGGCACTTTAGGTTTATGTGCTTGTAGCGCTAAAATTGCATTGTTATTAAACCAAACTGATGGGCTGCCAATAATATAATTGTTAAATAAGTCGGGCATCGTAAATAAAATAGTGGCGCCAAATAATCCACCTAAAGAGTTACCTATATAGGTTTTATGTGTGCTACTTGCTCGGTAGGTATTTTCTATATATGGCAGTACCGTATTTTTTAAAAACAGCGCATGGTTTTGAGCGTTACCGGTTTGTTTTTTCCAGCTTTGAGCCTTACTTGGTGTGTAGTCTCTAATTCGGCTATTAGACCCTGTGGAGCCTTTTTCGTAGCTAATGGCCACAATAATAGCCTGCTGCATTTTTCCGCTATTCATAGGAAACCGTGTAGCACCTGCCACAATAGGAAACGTATACGGCGCATCGGTTAAATAAATAACTGGATATATTTTTTCAGGGTGCTTTTTATATGACTTAGGAAGCTGAATAAAAACAGGGTATACCCGATTGGTCACGGGCTCAGTGAGCTCAATAACGCTGCTTCTAGGGATTTGGTACGGGGTATTTGCGCTTAATTTAAAACACATTAAAGCGCAAAGTAACAGCAGGGATTTTAAAGCAGTATTCATTAAATTAATTAACCTAAGCCAAGCGTAATAAACCAATATTAGATGATTACTTTAACTCACTTTTAGCTTTAGGCTATTAAAAATTTAAACTCCGAGCTTTGAAAGGCAGTGCTACACGTTAGTTGTTTGTAGCACTAACACCGCTAAGCTACCTGATCAGATTCATCGCCTGAACACGGGCAATTATCATCATTTTGTTTAAGGCATTGTTGATAATTAAACCAATGAGCCACAGCAATAAACGCTGAGCCTATTAAGGTTAGCGCTTTTTCGGCTATTTCATGCCCTAGCAATACCGCACATATCATAAAAGACAGTCCAATAACGCCGCAGGCCATGTAACGTTTACGCTTGTGCTTTTTACAGCCTAAGCTCAATGCTAATAAACTGGTGGGTAATACAGCTGCAAGAATCCATAAATGAAATTGTTCACTATCTATTTGCAGTACAGCAAAGCTTGGCAATAGCGCTAAAATAACCGGGGTTGCAAAACAATGTACTGTACACATTAACGATAACCCGATCGCCATACGATCCATAACACTTTGACTCGACTTCATTATTTCCTCTACTAAATTAGTGCCTCTACTCAAAAGCGTTACCTTCAAGGAGACATTTTAGTAACAACAGTTAATTACTATTGATACATTATAACATTTCTCGCATAATTGATATAATATAACATCTAACAAGGTAGTCAAATGAAACCTAGATCACAATTAGCTGTTCTCATCGCAGCTTTATTACCAGCAAGTGTGCTGGCATCCACAATTGAAGGCGTTGTTTTAAACAATCAAGGTAAAATAGTTACCAATGCAACCATAGAAGTTGAAGGCTCAGACCTTAAAGTCACCACCGACGACAACGGTAAATTTTTTATAGCAGAACTAAACAATGGCTTAAAAGAACTTCACGTTGTAGCCCCTGGATATGCTCACCTTCATCGCGATATAACAATAACGAATGATGAAAACCAATCGGTTACGTTTAATTTAAAGCGTTCGCCTATTGAAGTTATTGATATTGAAGCAACCCCTATTCATATGTCGGCAATGGAATCTGCCTCACCTGTTAGCGTTTTATCTGGCGAACAACTAAGACGACAACAAGCTGCAACCCTTGGCGACAGCCTTGAAAAACTCCCAGGTGTTAATACTAACTTTCACGGTAAAGTAGCCAGTACACCAATTATTCGTGGTTTAAGCGGCCCACGTGTACTTATTACTCAAAATGGCCTCGATGTAAGCGATGTTTCGCGCGTTGGCCCCGATCACTCTGTTGCATCAGAAGCATCTACCGCACAACAAATTGAAGTATTACGCGGCCCAGCAACACTGTTTTATGGTAGCGGAGCGATTGGTGGTGTAGTTAATGTGGTAGATAGCCGTGTACCAACCGACAGCACAACACGCGGCGAGTGGAACGTAGAGCATAACTCGGTAGATAACCAAAAAGTAGCCTCGTTTAATGCCACCACAGGCACAGACTCGGTGGCTTTTTACGCCGATGCATTTTGGCGTGAGGCCGACGACTACGAGGTGCCTGTAGCTGCCGATATAGATAGCGATGGTGAAGAGCATCGCGGCGATTACACTGTTGAAAACAGTAATGAAGAGTCTGACGGTTTTACTGTTGGCGCTAGCTATTTAATGGATAACGGCTTTATTGGCTTAGCAGTAGAGCAATTTAATCGTCAATACGGCATTCCAGGCCATACGCACGGCGAAGAAGAAGAGGAAGAACACAGCGACGAAGAAGAAAGCGTATTTGCTGATTTAGAACAAACTAAGGTGCAATTATTAGGTGAGTACAACCTAGATAATAAATGGCTAAACAAAGTAAACCTGCGCGTTGGCCACACCGACTACGAACACGCTGAAATTGAAGGTGGCGCTGTAGGCACCACATTTAAAAACGAAACAAATGAATTACGTATAGACCTACTACATAACCAGTTTAGCGAGTGGAATGGCGGCATTAGCTTTCATTACAAACAAAGCGATGTTGAAGCACAAGGTGAAGAGGCCTTTACGCCTCCATCAGAAACCGAAAGCTTTGCTGTAGCACTAATGGAAGAAAGACACTTTGGTGATTTTTTAGTGCAAGTAGGTGGGCGTATAGAGCGTGTAACCATTGAAGCAGGCGACGTATTACTGCCAAATATTGACGCTCACGCACACGATGAAACAGAAGAAGCCGACGAACACAACCACGAAGAAAGTGCAGAAATTACGCGCGTATTTGACGTAGAGCATGAATTTACCCCAATCAGTTTATCGGCAGGCGTAGTATGGGATTTTACACCTAACTATAACTTAGGCCTTTCGGTATCGCGCTCTGAACGTGCGCCCTCTGCCTCTGAATTGTTATCGTTTGGGCCACACATTGGTACTGGCACTTACGAAGTAGGTGCACTATTTGATTTAGATGAAGACGGTCATTTGGGTTTATCTGATCAAGCAATTGATTTGGAAACAGCCAATAATATCGATTTAACCCTGCGTAAAACCCAAGGGGATGTTGGCTTTATTTTAAATGCCTTTTACAACCAAGTAGATAATTACTATTACCAAATAGACACCGGTTTATTCGCCGAAAGTGGCCACGACCATGGCGATGAAGAAGAAGGGGCTGACGAACACGACCATTCATCAGAACTGCCGGTTTATTTATTTAAAACAGACGACGTAATTTTACACGGGTTTGAAGCGCAAATTGCGTGGCAATTAACCGATGAATTTAAAGTCGATTTATTCTCAGATTACGTTCGTGCACGCCTTAAAGACGGCGGCGATTTACCCCGTACTCCACCGCTTCGTTTTGGCAGCGAGCAAAGCTATCAAACAGATAAATTAAGTGCGCATATTCACGTTACTCGCTATCAAAAGCAAGGCCGCACAGCCCCACAAGAAACAGCCACAGACGGTTACACATTGGTTGATGCAAGCATCTCTTACGACCTTTCAGTATTAAACCAAGATATGTCTGTGTACCTACGAGGTACCAACTTAACAGATACAGAAGCACGCGTGCACAGCTCGTTTGTAAAAGATATAGCACCACGTCCAGGGCGTAGCTTTGCGCTAGGTATTCGCGGTTATTTTTAAGCATTAAAAAATTATAATTAAGGGAAATAAACATGAAAAAACTATACAAATTAAAGCTTATTGCACTGGCTATTAGCACTACATTTATTACAGCCTGTGGCGATGCAGAGACCAATATTGTAGAAAAAGATCCTATTGTTGTAGAGGATGGGCACGATCATGACGATGATCACGACCATGATGATGGCTACACAATTGATTCATTAGGCAGATTAGCTGTGCTTGCAGGCAACAGCAACGAAGCCAGCTTTTATGACCTAGATGACAACTCTCTGCTTGAAACATTTACCCTTACGAATGATTCAAACACGCTGTCGTCATCACCTGATTTTCGTTATGCCGTTATTGTAAGCAGAGCACAAGATTACTTAGGCTTTATTGATGGTGGTTTATGGCGTGAAGACCATGGCGAGCACCTGCACGATTATGAGCAAAGCCCAGCGGCTAGCAGCTATGAGTTAACAAGTGGCAGTCGCCCTACTCACTTAATAACTCACGACGGGCAATTAGCTGTTTTTTATGATGGTGATGCAGACTCAGGTACGGTTGCCTCTGTTGAAGTATTAACAGATAACAACATAACAAGCGCAACAGCAACACTACCTGGTATTAGCTACGATATTAATATGCACGGTGTAGCAGAGCCTCGCGGTGAGCATTTATTATCAACACTTCGCCGTGATGACAGCGAAAGCACATCGGTTGCTAAAGTACTGCCAGACCAAGTAGGTGTTTATCACTTTCATGATGGTGAATATGAGCTTGAACAAACCTTAGAACTGACGTGTCCTGATTTACACGGTGCTGCACAAAACCACGACTACGTAGTATTTGGCTGTAGCGATGGCGTGTTATTAGCCCACCAGCACGATGATGAATACGAAGCAGAAAAAATAGCGAACATTTCAGCCGTTGGCGATTTACGCATTGGTAGTATTTATGGCCACGAAGATAGCGAGACCTTTATTGGCGTAGCGTCTGGCCATGGAGGCGGCGAAGCCGTAATTGTAACTATTAACCCTGTAACAGCACAAATGGAAGAATTAGAATGGCAACTTGCCGATGGCGCAAGTGCTGTGTCGTACTCTTTTTCTGCCCATGGCGAGCACTTTTTAATATTAGACAGCTTAGGCTTTTTAAATGTATTTAGCGCACACGACAATGATGGCGAAATGCATTGGGAGCTTGAAGGCCAAGTTGATATTACCGAGCAAGATGTTTCAACCATGCCAGAGGGCATGAGCTTTAGCATGACAGTGGCGCAAAATGGTCAGTTTGCTTACGTTGCAGACCCTATTGCTCAGCACGTTGTGCAAGTACACCTTGAAGACTTAGAAATTGAAAGTGAGCTAGAGTTAACTTTTCCACCTACAAGCATTACCTGGTTAGGGATTGCACAAGAAATAGAAGATGAAGATCACGACCATTAATTTAAAACTAACGCTTTAAGTTAAAGCCACAAAACAAAAAACCCGTAATTAGGTTTACTAATTACGGGTTTTTACAGCTATTTATTTAGCTCTATTGTTACTTACGGCGCCAGCCACTCCATACATCATCTATATCATCGGCTTTGTTTTTGTTCTTTTTCTTACCGGTGCCTTCTGGTTTTGCCATTGGCTTTTCATTTTTAAGCGCCTCGGCAGCATCAAGATTAGCTTGGTTTACAGCAAAACCGGTTACTTCTTCACGCTCTAAACGTAGTTTGTTTTTCTTCTCGATTATTTTAAAGTGGTGCAAATCTTCGTAATCAACCAATGAAAGCGCTAAGCCTACTTCACCAGCACGGCCGCTTCGACCAATACGGTGCATGTAATCAGAAGGGCTACGCGGTAAGTTAAAGTTAATAACAACAGGCAGTTTGGCAATATCTAAACCACGGGCTGCTATATCGGTGGCTATAAGTACTTCGATTTCACCGGCTTTAAATTTTTCTATTACGCGAGTACGTTCACTTTGGCCTTTATCACCATGAAATACCTGTGCGTTAATACCACGCTTTTCAAGCTTACCCGCTAAGTGCTCACAGTCTTTTTTAGCGTTTACAAAAATAAGTGCTTGGCGCCATTTATGCGCTTTAATTAAATGCGCTAAAACCGTAGTTTTTTCGCCTTTATTTACCGTAAACACGCGTTGAACAAGTGTGCTTTCATCTTTATTTTGTACTTGTATTTCAACAGGATTAGTTAACAGTTCTTGCGTTAATTGAGTGACTTGCTCTGGGAAGGTCGCTGAAAACAACATGGTTTGTTTTTTAGCAGGCATTAACGCTAAAAGATCAGCCAGCTCTTCGGTAAAGCCAAGGCTTAGCATACGGTCGGCTTCATCAAGCACTAAGGTCGTCACTTTATCGAGCTTAATAGCATTGCTTGAGATTAAATCAAGCAAACGACCTGGCGTTGCAACAATAATATCGGCGCCGCCGCGCAGTGCCTGCATTTGTGTATTAACCGACACACCACCAAACACGGCCACCGTTTTAATTGCGCCATTAAAGTTAGCAGAATACGATTTAACGCTATCGGCCACCTGCGCAGCAAGCTCACGCGTCGGTACTAAAATAAGCCCAGATACAAAGTTACCTTTGCTCGCTGCTTTTTTAGCGCTTTGCTCTACAAATAGCTTTTGTAGCATTGGCAGCGCAAACGTTGCTGTTTTACCTGAGCCAGTATTTGCCCCCGCAATTAGGTCACTTCCCGCCAAAATACTCGGAATTGCTTGTGCCTGAATAGGTGTAGGTTGTGTGTATTCAAGATCAGACAATCGAGCAATTAGCTCTGGAATTAGGCCAAGTTCGTTGAAATTACTAGGATTTGCGGCTGAGGTCATAAAATGTGCGGGCTCATTACTAAAATAGCCTGTAATTTTAGCGTATTTATTACCCGTTAAGTAGGGGTTAGTGATTTTAATGTGGTTTTAGAAAAAGAGAAAAGCTTTTACTCCCTTTTCTCTTTAAATATATAACAATCGAGTTGGATTAAAAAGTGGTTATGTTTCGCCTTTGCCTAAAGCTATTTGTAGTTTAGCTTTTGTTTCTTTTAAGTAATTTATATAAGGATATGAGTCGTCTGCAATCGCTAAAGCAGATTCCATCTGTTCAAGCGCTTGGCGAGTATCACCCTGCATTTCATAGCCATAAGATAAGGCTGAAAATGCATCGACTGATTTTGGGTGGTTTTTTATATTGTACTTAAATACCTCAATAGCACGGGTAAACTGCTTGCTACCCGTTAAGTTATAACCGAGTGATCTAACAGCGCGATCCGGTGGCCCAATCTGCTCGCCCCATTGCTGAGATAATGTTTGATAATAAGCATCAATAGAGGCTACATCGTCAGTTAAATCACTTATGGGCATTTGTTTAGGCAAAAATAAGTTGTGATAGGCATTAAATGCCCCAGCAACCGAGGTTAGGTTATGCGAGACACCATCAAACGCATCACTAAAGAAGCGTAGCTCTCGCACTTTATGCGATTGCAGTGATTGCTGTAATTCATCGTACCTTTCACGCATTATGCCGGCTTCTTCGCCGATATTGATGTAAACGTAACTGTTAAGCTCTTTCGTTTTAGCTATAAACGATTTTGTACTTTTTACCAATGCGCCATAGTTCCACCAAACGGCAGGGCTGTAAGCAATATGCGCTTGGAATAACTCAGGATTTGCTTGCAACGCATATAGCGCAAATACACCACCAGCAGATGCGCCAGAAATCACTTTATAGTCATGCGTACGATAGTTCTTATTAACTAAAGGTATGAGCTCTTGTTCAAAGAACGCTAAAAAATTTGCCGCACCGCCCCCTTCACCAACTGGGCCTTGTGGCTCTTTATTCACTGTAGGATAGAAATCTCTGAGTCGATTAGTGCTTTCAACAGCGACAATAATAACCTCAGGCGCACGATTATCATTTTGTAAGCGCTCAATAACAGCACTGGCAAGCGGTATATTACCCGCTCCATCTAGGCGATAAATAACTGGATAAACTTTGTTTGGATTAGCTTGGTAACTCTTTGGAAGTTGAACTACAACGGTACGTAGCTCATTTAAAATTAATGAATTGATAGTATGCGTTTGTTGCTTATAGCTAATGGTTTGCTGTTTTAAATCAGGCTCTGCAAGTGTGCTATTAGAAACTATAAATAAGCTACATATAAAAATAGCAGTGAATAAACGCATAGCTAATCCTTTAGAAAATAGTGTGTTATTTAATCTAACAGGCTTTGAGGTACAAAAAAAGGCGCATCGAGCGCCTTTTTAGTTTTAACTAATAAATAATAACCTATTGATTTTACTCAACCGTAACAGATTTAGCTAAGTTACGAGGTTGGTCAACGTCAGTACCTTTAATTACCGCTACGTAGTACGACAGTAACTGTAATGGCAGTGTGTAAACAATTGGCGCAATAATGTCGTCAGTGTGGTTTACGTTGATAACACGCATTGTGTCGTCTGACTCAAAGTGTGAATCTTTATCTGCGAATACGTAAATAATGCCGCCACGTGCGCGTACTTCTTCTACGTTTGATTTAAGCTTTTCTAATAACTCATTGTTTGGTGCTACAACAATAATTGGCATGTCAGCATCAATAAGTGCGAGTGGGCCATGTTTTAGCTCGCCCGCTGCGTAGGCTTCTGCGTGAATGTACGAAATCTCTTTAAGCTTAAGCGCACCTTCCATTGCGATTGGATATTGTGAGCCACGACCTAAAAACAGTGAGTGATGCTTGTCGGCAAATTCTTCTGCAAGGTCTGCAATGCCATCTGCAAGCAGTAATGTTTCTTCAAGCTTAGCAGGTAGTACTTTTATAGCATTTACAATAGCACTTTGATCAATCTGTTTTTCTTGAGCTATAGACGCAGTAAGCATTAACAAACCAACTAATTGCGTTGTAAATGCTTTAGTAGAAGCCACGCCTATTTCAGCGCCAGCTTTGGTCATAAAGGCAAGATCTGATTCGCGTACAAGCGATGAACCAGGTACGTTACAAATGGTCATTGAGGCCATGTAACCTTGCTCTTTAGCTAAGCGTAATGCAGCTAGCGTATCGGCAGTTTCACCCGATTGAGAAATAGTAACAAGTAAGCTATTTTCATGAACAAACGACTGACGGTATCTAAATTCAGAAGCTATTTCTACATTACAGCTAACGCCTGCAAATTGCTCAAGCCAATAACGTGCAACCATACCTGAATGGTAAGACGTGCCACAGGCAATAATTTGCACGTGTTTTACGTCTTTAAATATTTGCTGAGCGCTTTCGCCAAACGCATCAATTGCTACGCGGTCGTCGTTTAAACGCCCTTCAAGGGTATTACGTACCGCAAGTGGTTGCTCGTAGATTTCTTTTAGCATGTAGTGGCGGTAGTCGCCTTTGCCTGATGCATCTTGTGTAATGTTTGATTCAATCACTTCACGCTCTACAGCGTCGCCGTTTTCGTCAAAAATTTCTACTGTATCACGTGTAATACGCGCTACATCGCCTTCTTCTAAAAAGATGAAGCTACGAGTAACAGGTAATAGTGCTAACTGATCAGAAGCTATAAAGTTTTCGCCAAGGCCTAAACCAATAACAAGAGGGCTACCTGAGCGCGCTACAATGATTTCGTTGTCGTTTGCTTTATCAAATACAACTGTACCAAACGCACCTTCAAATTGCTTAACAGCTGCCTGTACTGCTGCAAGTAAACTAGTGTGCTGCTTACGAAGCTTATGAATTAAGTGCACCATTACTTCGGTATCGGTTTCAGATAGAAACTCGTAACCTTCTTCTTTAAGCGATGCGCGTAAGCTAGCGTGGTTTTCAATAATACCGTTGTGCACGAGTGCTAGCTGGTTGTTTGATACATGCGGGTGTGCGTTTTCTTCTGTAACGCTACCATGTGTTGCCCAGCGAGTGTGTGCAATACCTGTATGACCGCTAACGCCTGCTTTCTCAAGTGCAGCTTCTACGTTTACTACTTTACCTACTGCTTTAACAGTATTAAGTGTGTTGCCATCAAGCAATGCTACGCCTGCTGAGTCATAACCACGGTATTCAAGACGTTTAAGGCCTTCAACTAAAATTTTGTTTACTGGACGTTCTGCAACTGCCCCAACTATTCCACACATAGTGTCTCCATTAATTTTTTAATTCTAGTAACTCACTTTGTAGTTACTATTCAATAATCTCTGCGCAAATTAGTTTTACACCACACGCCTCAATTGCTTTGCGCTTTTCGTCTGCCAAGCCATCGTCGGTTATTAATGTGGTTACTATTTTCCACGGTAATTCTAAATTTGGTATTTTTCGGCCAATCTTATCTGATTCAACCATTACAATTACTTCACGAGCCGCTTTTGCCATTACTTGGCTCAAACCAACTAACTCATTAAAGGTTGTTGTGCCACGTTTTACATCTATACCATCCGCACCAATAAAGAGCTGATCGAAGTCGTAAGAGCATAATACGTTTTCGGCAACTTGCCCCTGAAATGACTCAGAATGTGGATCCCAGGTTCCACCGGTCATCAAAAGTGTTGGCTCGTTCTCGAGTGCTAATAAACGACTTGCTACTTTAATTGCATTGGTCATTACAACTAACCCGCGCTTATTTGCAAGCTCAGGGATCATGGCGGCCGTAGTACGCCCGCTATCAATAATAATACGGTTATGATCTTTTATAAGCGTTGCTGCTGCTTTAGCTATAGCCACTTTGCGCTTAGAGTCTATCTCATCGCTAACAATTTCTTTAGGCAGTGCAATAGCACCGCCGTAACGGCGAAGTAATAAACCACTTTTTTCAAGCGAGGTTAAATCTTTTCGAATGGTTACTTCAGATGTTTGAAACTGCTGTGCTAACTTTTCAACGGCGACTTCACCTAATTCATTAACTTGAACCAGTATATTGTGACGACGCTGCTGTGTGTTTCGTTTAGTCATAAAGCTCGTGAATTAAGTTTCATTTCGAAAGTTACGCGATTTTAAACGAAACAACTTAAATGGCAAGTGAACGAGCAAAAAAAACACAGTTTTATTCTAATAATAATAAAACTAAAAGTACGGTAAGCTGTAACTAATTAAGTTATAAAGATAAATACAATGCAGTCATTTAACAGTATCAGTAAAGAATACTTAGCACAGCGAAAGCAAGCAGGTGAAACCTGCCGTTTATTTAATAAGAGCCCAAGTAAAGGCAACTTAAAACGTATCAAAGAGTTATTTTTAAAGTCGGGTGATGGTGTAATTATAGAATCAGGTTTTCATTGCGATTACGGCAATCAAATAGTTATTGGTGATCGTACTTTTATGAATATTAATTGCACACTTCTCGACTCGCCATTAGCCAATCACTCAATCACCATTGGTGATGACTGTTTAATAGGCCCGAACGTTCAGCTTTTAGCTGTGTCACATGCTACTAATCCAGCAAAAAGGCTTAATAAGGAAAACTTTGCAGCACCTATCGCGTTAGGCAATAACGTATGGATTGGCGCAGGCGCTATTATTCTTGCTGGAGTTAATATAGGCGAAAATAGTATTGTGGGTGCGGGTGCTGTCGTTACTAAAAATGTAATGCCTAATACCGTGGTAGCGGGTAACCCAGCTCGTGAAATAAGAACATTATAGCTATTACCGATGTTATCTTTTCGTCGGGAGTCGCTACGCTCGCCCGACCTACGTGATAGGGGTTGCTGTGAGTGTGTGTTAATTGCGCGTATTTTACTTTTCTGCAGACGTAAAAAAGCCCGACTATTTCTAGTCGGGCTCTCTACAATTTGAAGCCTGGTAATGTCCTACTTTCACATAGCAAATGCTACACTATCATCGGCGCTGTTTCGTTTCACTA